>NZ_JBEXJK010000002.1:0-71157 GCF_040609095.1 Kitasatospora sp. NPDC004799 | reverse complement strand
ACCACCGCGGCCACCGTTGGGGTACTCGGGCCCGTCCGACTTCCCACTCCTGCTGCTCCCGGGCCGCCCTCGCGGTCAGCCGAAGGCGGCCAACAGCCGCTGCTCCTTGGCGGGTTCGATGCCTTGCCGCACCGCGCCGCCCGGCCGCCCCTTGCGTCCCTCGGCGTCGGTGTCCTCGGCCGGCCCGCGCGTCCGCAGCCACTCCCAGGTGTCCCGCGCCGTCTCGGCGAACGGCCGGCAGCGCAGCCCGGCCGCCTCCGCCCGGCCGGTGTCGGCCAGCCAGACGGCCGCGAACTCGGGCAGGTCCGGTGCCCAGAGCGGGAGTTCGGTCCACGCGCCGACCTGGTCCGGCCCCTCGGCGAGCAGCGGCCCGTCCGGGACCCAGACCAGCTCGGTGTCCGCGGCGCCCGCGACCTCCCGGCAGGTCTCCAGCCACTCGCCGAAGCGGAGCCGACCGGGCGGCGCCGTGGTGACGAACCGCCCCGCCGTCCCGGCCGTCAGCCGGTCCAGCCCGAAGGCGGCGAAGTCCCGGACGTCGATCACCTGCATGGTCCGCTGAGGGTCCCCCGGGGCGAGCACCCGCCCGCCGCGGGCCATCCGCTCCAGCCACCAGGGCAGCCGGCCGCCGAACTCGTACGGCCCGACCAGCAGCCCGCTGTTCAGCACCAGGGTGCGTCCGGCGCCGAACCCCGCCAGCACGGCACGCTCGCAGCCGGCCTTCAGGGCGTTGCCGGGCGGCTGGTCGGGCGGGGTGTCGGCGGGGCAGGGGTGGGGTGCGGAGTCCTCGTCGACCACCCGGGCGGGCCAGTCGGCGAAGGCGTGCACGGAGGAGACGAAGGTGTAGTGCCCGGCCCGCTCGCGCAGCAGCCGGGCACTGAGCGCGGCCTGGGCGGGCTGCTGGGCGGAGGTGTCGACGACGGCGTCCCAGCTGCGCCCCTCGACCAGCCGGGCGAGGTCCGCGGCGCTGTCGCGGTCGCCCCGGACGGCCTCGACACCGGGCAGGTCGGCGGCGCTGCGGCCGCGGTTGAAGGTGGTCACCCGGTGGCCCCGGGCGAGGGCCTCGGTGGCGTAGGCCCGGCCGAGGAAGGACGAGCCGCCTAGCAGGAGGATCTTCATACCGGCGACCCTCTCCCGTACGCCCTGCCCGTACGCCCGGATTCGCGGTCAGCAGAGGTCGGCCCGGCGGCGGCCGTACGGCGTCCGATCCGACGTGCCGCCCCACCCGGCCGCGCTTAGCATCCGAGGTGTACCGCGCTCGGCGCCCGCACCCCGGCCCGGTGCACGACCTGGTCCACGGCCCGGTGCCCGACCTGGTGCCCCGCCCCGGACGAAGGACCCGCGATGAACCAGCCCGAGCTGGAGGCCCTGGCCGCCGACGCGTACGTCTACGGTTACCCGCTGGTCGCCGGCCTCACCATGGTCGAGCGCTTCGTCCGGGGCGGCCTGGGCACCCTGCCGGCGGCGCCGTTCAACCACGTCGGCCACGCCACCCGGCTGGCCGGCCCGGCCGACGACTTCGTCTCGGTCAACAACGACATGCTCTACTCGATCGCCCAGCTCGACCTCTCCGAGGGCCCGCAGGTCCTGCGCGTCCCGGACACCGAAGGCGCCTACTACGTGCTGCAGTTCATCGACGCTTGGACGGACAACGTCGCCTACCTCGGCCGCCGGGCCACCGGCACCGGCGCGCAGACCTGGCTGATCGTCCCGCCCGGCTGGCACGGCACCCCGCCGGACCCGAGCCGGGTGATCGAACTGCCGACCACCGTCGGCACCGTCGTCGGCCGCTTCGCCTGCACCGGCCCGGACGACCTGCCCCGGGTCCGGGCCCTCCAGGCCGCCCTGGAGCTGGAGCCGCTGGAACCCGGCGGCCTGGTCGCCGGACTGCCCGAGCCGGACGGGGACGTCCCCGAGCGGCTGGCCTTCTTCGAGCGGATGCGGGTCTGGATGCAGGCCTTCCCGCCCGCCACCGCGGACGTCGAGTACCAGCGCCGCTTCGCCCCGCTCGGACTGCTGGACGACGGCGCCTCGCCGTACCGTGCGGCCGCCCCCGAGTGGACGCTCGCCCTGGCCAAGGGCCTGGCCGCCGGTCGCGAGCGGGTCGAGGACGCCACCCGACCGCCCGAGGACCACCCGCCCGGCGAGTGGCGCAGCGCGCTCCACCTCTTCGACTACAACACCGACCACCTGGGCCCGGGCACCCTGGACGACCCCGAGTGGCGCATCCCCGACCGCCGCGCCGCCTACCTCAGCCGGGCCGCCGCCGCCCGGGCCGGCCTCTGGGGCAACCACGCGTACGAGGCCTCGTACGCGATGACCTACGACGACTCCGACGGCCGGCCCCTCACCGGCGCCCACGACTACACCCTGCGCTTCGACCAGCCGCCGCCGGCCGGGGCGTTCTGGTCCGTCACGATGTACTCCGTCCCGGACTACTACCTGGTGGAGAACCCGATCGACCGCTACTCGATCGGCGACCGCACCCCCGGCCTGGTCCACGGCGAGGACGGCTCCCTCACCCTGGCCCTCCAGCACGACCAGCCCGAGGACCCGACCGCCGCCGCCAACTGGCTCCCCACCCCACCCGGCGAGTTCCGCCCCATCCTGCGCATCTACCAGCCGGGGCCCGCCGTCCTGGACGGCACCTACCAGATCCCCCCGATCCACCGACGCTGAGGCCCGCTTCCTGTGCGTCCAGCAATTCGAGGGCGCCCGCCCCTCCGAGGCCTTCCCACCTTGCGCGTCTACCAGCCCACACCTCCCAGGCCCCACCGGTGCTGACACCTGCACGAGAAGTCGGCCCGCCCGACTTCCTATGCGGGCGGTAATCCCGGCGGCGCCCGCTGCGCGGGGAGGCCCCCCGGTCCTGCGCGTCTACCACCGCGAGCCGCATCCCCCGGGCCCCGCCGGTCCACCGGCGCTGAAACGCCTGCCCCGGCCCCTGCACGAGAAGTCGGCCCCGCCGACTTTCTGTGCGCGGTGTTCCGGCGGTACTCGCACCTGGAGTTCCGGTGGCTCGCCCTTTCGGTGGACAGGAAGTCGGCCGGTTGAACTTCCTACGTGCGCAGCGGCTCGGAGTTTCAGCGCCCCGTCTCCACTGTGCACGAGAAGTCGGCGGGTTCGACTTTTCGTGCGTGATTCGCCGGTTTCTGTCGCAGAAATATGTCGGTCGGTCTACATAGTTGGCCGAGGCGCGGGCCCGCCACGCGCGAGAAGTCGATGGGGTCGACTTTCCGTGCGTGATTGGCCGGGCTCTGCGGCAGGAATATGACGGTTGGTCTACATAGTTGGCCAGGCTCGGGTCGGTCGTGCACAGGAAGTCGGCCAGGTCGACTTCCTGTGCGGGCAGTTGTGGTTGGGGTTCCGGGGGCCGGTCGCTGCCGTGCGCGAGAAGTCGATGGGGTCGACTTTTCGTGCGTGATTTGCCGGGTGCTGCGGCAGGAGTATGTCGGTCGGTCTACATAGTTAGCCGGGGGTCGGGTCGGTCGTGCACGAGAAGTCGATCGGGTCGACTTCCTGTGCGTGATTCGCTGCGGGATGCGGCAGGAATATGACGGTTGGTCTACATAGTTAACCGGGGCTTGGTTCGGTCGTGCGCGAGAAGTCGGTGGGGTCGACTTCCTGTGTGCGGTTTCTTGGTGGCGCGCGGCGGGATTCTCGGTGGCTGGCTATCTGCTGCGCACAGGAAGTCAGCCGGGCCGACTTCTCGTGCGGCCCTTGGCGTGCTCGGTGGGTTGCGTCGGCGGGCTATCGGGTCGGTGAGGAGGCCGGTGCCGTGCCGGAGGGGGATGGCGAGGCTTCCGTCGTGGGTGGGGCCGAGGGGGAGGGGGTTGTCGTCGGCGAACTGGTCGGTGGGATGGTGGCGGTCGGCAGGGGACTGGCGGGCTGCGTGGCGGTCGGCGACGGATCAGGCGTCGAGGATGCCGAGCCGCCGCGGGTGTGCGGGCCGCCCTCCAGGGTGACCACTGCCTGTGAGGGTGGTAGCGCGATCCGGGCGGTCCAGTGGGTGGTCGGCGCCTGGTCCTCGTCGACGGTGACGATCACGGTGATCCGCTGGCCGGGCGCCAGGGTGCCGGAGTCGCGGCTGAGCCGGAGCCAGCCGGCGTCCGTCATCGCGTGCCAACGGATCTCCGTGGTACCGGAGTTGGTGAGGGTGAGGACGGTCCGGCTGCCGTACTCGGCGGCCTCGACGGTGAGCAGTCCGGACGGGGCCGGCTGGCCCGTGCCCGTTGCGGAGGCCCGGTCGACCACGGGGGCCGGTGCGGCGACCAGGCTCGGGTTGCCGAGCGGTGTCGCGCCGTGGGCCGGCACCGGGATCACCGCGCCCTGGACGGTGAGCCGCGGAAACCCCGGAAGCAACGTTTCTGCACCGCCCGCACCAACCCCACCCGCGACCACCCCGGCCCCGGCCCCCGCCAGCTCCATCCCCGGCATGCCGGACGCACCCGGCCCCGCCGGACCGCCCATCGTGGGCCGCGGCCGCTGCCCGGTCGGCCGCCCGGCCTCGTCCACCCGCACCGCCGACACCGCGGCCGCCGACCCGGACCCGCCGCCGCCCCGGTGCCCGGCCCAGAGCGCGACCACCGGCGCCGCCAGTACGGCCGCGAGCACCCCGGTGGTCACCACCCGCCGACGCACCGCCAGCCCGCGCCCCGCGTCCGGCGCCCGGTGCCGGGGGAAGCCGCCCTGGTCGAACCGCAGCCCCGGCTCGACCACCCGATCGGCCACCCGGTCGGCCACCCGATCCGCCGCCACCCCCGCGACCACGGCGCCCCCGGAAAGGTCCGCCGGAGCCCGCAGCAGCGCCAGCCCTGAGAGCCCCGCCACACCCCCTGCCGGACCCCCCGCCGAAACCGCCGCCGCCTCGCTCGCGGCCACCCGCTCCGCCGTCCCCCGGCAGGTCGGGCAGTCCACCACGTGCTGCACCAGCTCCCGCCGCAGCGCCGGGCCGAGCACCCAGTCCCGCCAGGACTCCGCCCCGGCCCCGCCGAGCCGGTCCAGCTCCGGGCAGCTGCCCACGCCGAGCACCAGCAGCGCGGCCCTGGTCCGGGCCACCTCGGCCTCGGCCCCGGCCAGCAGCGCGCGGGTCCGCTCGAACGGCAGGCCCAGCACCGCCGCCACCTCCAGCGGGGTCAGCCGGTGCCGGACGGACAGCTCCAGCGCCTCGCGCTGCTCGGGGTCGGTCCCGGCCGCCTCGGGCCAGGCGAGCGAGGACAGTTCGCGCCGCCGCCGAGCCGCCTCGGCCTCCCCCGGCTCGGCCCCGGGCACACGCCCGGCTTCAGCCCCGGCTCCGGCCACGTCACCGACCCCGCCGACGTCACCGACCTTGCCCACGTCACCACCCCCAGCCGAGCCCGGCCCGCCGCCCGCCAGCCGACGCAGGCAGCAGTACCGGGCCAGCGAGAACAGCCAGGCGCGCAGCAGCCCGGGCTCGGCCAGCCGGGCGCCGTGCCGCCGCGCCAGCTCCCGGACCTCGCGCAGGGCGTCGGCGGCCGCGTCGTGCTCGCAGAGCACCGACAGGCAGTAGGTGAACAGGCCGTCCACCTGCCGCTCGTACGCCGCGAGCGCGGCAGCGGCCCGCGAACCGGCCGGCCCAGCCGACTCGGTCGACCCACTCGGCCCACTAGACCCACTAGACCCACTCGGCCCACTCGGCCCACCCGACCGGCCCCGCCTGCCCGGCCCGACCGACCCGGTCGGCCCCACAGTTCTCGTCGTCACCCGTCCGACGGTAGAGAACGCGGACGGCTGACCCCGGCCATTCGCCGCGTATGTACTTCTTTCGGGTAACAACATCGCCCATCTGTGTGGACGCGCGGTGGACCCAGGGTGGACCCGGGGCGGACGCGCGGCGGGCCCGCGGCAGGCCCTCTGCCGGACCCGCCGTTGTCGGACCCAGGCGCTACGGTGGGCCGCATGCCTCCGCGTTCCAAGACCACCGCCAAGCCCCGCCCGGCGTACCGCTGCACCGAGTGCGGCAACCAGCTGCCCAAGTGGGTCGGCCGCTGCCCGGAGTGCAACGCCTGGGGCACGGTCGAGGAGTACGGCGCGGTGCCGATCCGCACCACGGCCGCCGGCCCGGTCAGCGCGCCCGCCCGCCCGATCGCCCAGGTGGACGGCCAGGTCGCGACGGCCCGCTCGACGGGCGTGCCCGAGCTGGACCGGGTGCTCGGCGGCGGCCTGGTGCCCGGCGCGGTGGTGCTGCTGGCCGGCGAGCCCGGCGTCGGCAAGTCCACCCTGCTGCTGGACGTCGCCGCCAAGGCGGCCACCGACCGGCACCGCACGCTCTACGTCACTGGCGAGGAGTCGGCCGGCCAGGTCCGGCTGCGCGCGGACCGGATCAACGCCCTCTCCGAGCACCTCTACCTCGCCGCCGAGTCCGACCTCGGCGCGGTGCTCGGGCACATCGAGGCGGTCAACCCCGGCCTGCTGATCCTGGACTCGGTGCAGACCATCGCCTCCGCCGAGCTGGACGGCGCCCCCGGCGGCCCGGCCCAGGTCCGCGAGGTGGCCGGCGCGCTGATCCGGGCGTCCAAGGAGCGCGGCATGGCCACCCTGCTGGTCGGCCACGTCACCAAGGACGGCCAGATCGCGGGCCCGCGCCTGCTGGAGCACCTGGTGGACGTGGTGCTGAGCTTCGAGGGGGACCGGCACGCCCGGCTGCGGCTCATCCGCGGGGTCAAGAACCGCTACGGCGCGACGGACGAGGTGGGCTGCTTCGAGCTGCACGACGAGGGCATCGTCGGCCTGGCCGACCCGTCCGGCCTCTTCCTGACCAGGCGTGACAAGCCCGTCCCCGGCACCTGCCTCACCGTCACCCTGGAGGGCAAGCGCCCGCTGGTGGCCGAGGTGCAGGCGCTGATGGTGGATTCGCAGATCCCCTCCCCGCGGCGCACCACCTCCGGCCTGGAGTCCCCCCGGATCGCGATGATCCTGGCCGTGGTCGAGCGGCACGGCGGGGTGAAGCTCGGCAAGCAGGACATCTACACCGCGACGGTCGGCGGGGTGAAGCTGACCGAGCCCTCCGCGGACCTCGCGGTGGCGCTCGCGGTGGCCAGCTCCTCCACCGACACCCCGCTGCCCAGCAACCTGGTGGCGATCGGCGAGGTCGGCCTGGCGGGCGAGGTGCGGCGGGTGACGGGCGTGCAGCGGCGGCTCGCCGAGGCGCACCGGCTGGGCTTCACCCACGCCCTGGTCCCGCCGGACCCGGGCAAGGTGCCGCCGGGCATGAAGGTGGTCGAGGTGGCCGACATCGGCGAGGCGCTGCGGGCCATCCCGGGCCGCCGCCGCGCCGCCGCCAAGCCGCGCACCGAGGCCCGCGGTGAGGCACCGTCGGCGCCGCCGGCCCCGCGCTCCGCCCGGGCCGCGGACCGCCCGGCGGCGTACCCCGAGGAGCTGATGGAGGGGTGGGAGCCGCTCGACTCCGACGAACTGCGCTGACCCAAGCCCTGCCGAGGCCACACACAGTTAGACTTTCCCCAGTCTCATTGGCCAGAAGGCAGTACCGAGCGGTACTGAGCGACACAGCAACAGACCGCGGACCGGCGCACGGCGCGAGGCGCGCGGCACGGGTCGACCGGAGGAGTCACGTGGCAGCCAGCGACCGGGGGGCGGACAAGGCCTCCCGCGAGGAGGCCCTGCTGCGGGCCTCCCTCACCGCCATCGCGCCCGGTACCGCGCTTCGTGACGGCCTGGAGCGGGTCCTGCGGGCCAACACCGGCGGTCTGATCGTGCTGGGCTTCGACAAGACCGTCGAGTCCCTGTGTACCGGCGGCTTCGTGCTGGACGTCGAGTTCAGCGCCACCCGGCTGCGCGAGCTGTGCAAGCTCGACGGCGCGGTGGTGCTCGACAAGGACATCACCAAGATCGTCCGGGCGGGCGTGCACCTGATGCCGGACTCGACCATCCCCACCGACGAGACCGGCACCCGCCACCGCACCGCCGAGCGGGTCAACCGGCAGACCGGCTACCCGGTGGTCGCGGTCTCGCACTCGATGCGGCTGATCGCGATGTACGTCAACGGCACCCGCCGGGTGCTGGAGGACTCCACCACCGTCCTCTCCCGCGCCAACCAGGCGCTGGCCACCCTGGAGCGCTACAAGCTGCGCCTGGACGAGGTGGCCGGCACGCTCTCCGCCCTGGAGATCGAGGACCTGGTGACGGTCCGGGACGTCACCGCCGTGGCCCAGCGCCTGGAGATGGTCCGGCTGATCGCCACCGAGATCGCCGGCTACGTGCTGGAGCTCGGCATCGACGGCCGGCTGCTCTCGCTCCAGCTGGACGAGCTGATCGCGGGCGTCGAGCCGGAGCGCGAGCTGGTCGCCCGGGACTACTTCCCGGAGCGGGCCGCCAAGAAGGGCCGGACGGTCACCGAGGTGCTGGCCGACCTGGAGGCGCTCACCCACGCCGAGCTGCTGGACCTCCAGACCGTCGCCAAGGCGCTCGGCTACTCGGGCTCGCCGGAGTCGCTGGACTCGGCCGTCTCGCCGCGCGGCTACCGCCTGCTGGCGAAGATCCCGCGCCTGCCCAACACCGTCATAGAGCGCCTGGTCGAGCACTTCGGCGGGCTCCAGAAGCTGCTCGCCGCGAGCATCGACGACCTGCAGACCGTCGAGGGCGTCGGCGAGACCCGTGCTCGCTCGGTCCGCGAGGGCCTGTCCCGCCTTGCCGAATCGTCCATCCTGGAGCGCTACGTCTGACCGGACGCGCACCGCGCACGGACGCCCGAACTCGTCGACGGCCCCCGGGGAAACGATTCCTCCGGGGGCCGTCGCACGCCCGGACCGCGCCCGCGGCGCACCGGGTCTGCCACGCACCGGGTCTGCCGCGCCGCAACCGACGGAGCCCCCGGCCGCCGCGTGGCGACCGGGGGCTCCGGGGGAAGTCGACCGGTTCTCAGCCGTCCAGCCGGATCGAGGCCCGCGCCGAGACCTTGTCCCCGGAGAGCCCGGTGAGCTCCGCGAGCACCACGTAGGTGCCGCTCGGCGGCGGCGTCTGGTCGGCCGTCGCGCACTGCGGCTTGCTGCGGCTGCGGTCCCAGGTGAAGGTCTCGGTCTGGCTGCCGTTCGCGCCGAGCTGCACCCAGATGCTGCCCTTGTCGGCCGGGCAGTCGCCGGAGGACCAGACCCGGTCGTTGTTGCTGCCGCTCACGGTGATCACCGAGGCGGTGCGGCCCAGGTCCACCCGGCAGTTGGTGCCGGAGGAGTTCTTGACCGTCAGGGCCAGCCGGGGCTTGTCCTTGGGCTGGTACGAGTTCTGGGTGCCGGCCAGCTCCAGCGCCACCTGCGAGGAGGCGCAGACCGGCAGCGCCATGATCTCGGGGGTGTTCACCGCCGGAGCGCCGCCGGCCGCGCCACCGGCGCCACCCGCACCGCCGGAGCCGCCCGTACCGCCGCCGGTGGCCGGCGCGGCGCCGCCCCCGGGGGCCGGGTTGGCGCCGGCGCCGGTGCCGCCGCTGAGGTTGACCTCGGTGCCGCCACCGCCCGCGACCGGGCCGCCCCCGGTGCCGCCGCCCGGGCGCGCCGCGGGGCCGCTCGGCGAGGCGCCGGGTGTGATGGCCTGGGCCGGGGTCTGGGTCTCGGACGGAACGGCCTGTGCGGCCTTGCCCTGTGAGCCGCCGTCACCGCCCCCGCCCTGATCGATCATCAGCCAGGCGATCAGCGCGACGACCGCCGCGACGGCGACGAGCACGACGACGCGCCGACGCCAGTAGATCGAGGCCGGCAGTGGTCCGACGGGTTGACGCAGAGAAGGCACGATCAAACTCTACGAGACTGTGTGTGGCGATTGACTCACCAACACCGCACAGTCGCCCCTTCCTTCACATGATCCGCCATTTGATCCGTTCGAGCGAGCCCCATTCGGACGATTTCCGGGGCGTTCCCGGGAGGATCCGGATCGGCCTGATCCACTTCGGCCCGGTCGGCGGGCATGGGAGGATCGAAGGGCCATGACTGCCATCACCGCCCCCGCCGCCGACACCGTCCGGCCGCCGATGCCCCTGCCGCTGTTCCACTCGACCGTCCTGGACTGGTACGAGGCGAGCAAGCGGGACCTGCCCTGGCGGGCCCCCGACGCGACGCCCTGGGCGGTCATGGTGAGCGAGTTCATGCTCCAGCAGACCCCGGTCAAGCGCGTGCTGCCCGCCTGGGAGGCCTGGCTCACCCGCTGGCCGACCCCGGCCGACCTCGCCGCCGAGGCGCCCGGCGAGGCGGTCCGGATGTGGGGCCGGCTGGGCTACCCGCGCCGGGCGCTGCGCTTGCACGCGGCCGCGGTGGCGATCACCGAGGAGCACGACGGCGAGGTCCCGGACGACCACGCCACCCTGCTCTCGCTGCCCGGGGTTGGGGAGTACACCGCCGCCGCCGTCGCGTCCTTCGCCTTCCGCCAGCGGCACGTGGTGCTGGACACCAACGTCCGCCGGGTCTTCGCCCGCGCGGTGACCGGCGTCGAGTACCCGGCCCAGGCCACCACCGCCGCCGAGCGCCGCACCGCCACCGCGCTGCTGCCGGACGACGCCGAGACGGCCGCCACCTGGGCGGTCGGCGTGATGGAGCTGGGCGCGCTGGTCTGCACCGCGCGCGGCCCGGAGTGCGGGGACTGCCCGCTGTTCACCACCTGCGCCTGGCAGCGGGCCGGCCGCCCGCCGTACGAGGGCCCGGCCCGGCGCGGCCAGTCCTACGAGGGCACGGACCGCCAGGTGCGCGGCAAGCTGCTCGCGGTGCTGCGCGAGGCGCACGGGACGGTGCCGCAGGCCCGGCTGGACGCGGTCTGGCCGGACGCGGTGCAGCGGGCCCGGGCGCTGGACGGCCTGGTGGCGGACGGCCTGGTCGAGCCGGTCGAGCAGGGCGTCTACCGGCTGCCGCAGTAGGAAGCACCCGTATGGAGGCGTCGACCAGCAGGACGGACCTCCCGGGGGCGCCGCCGTACGGGCCGGGCCGTCAGACGGCCGCCGCCTCCAGCGAGGCCTCGGCCGGCTTCTCCTCCTTGCCGGTCCCGCGCAGCGGCACGTCGCGCAGGAACAGCGCGGCGGCGATGGCGATCACGGCGATCCCGGCGCCCCACAGGAAGACGGTGTGGATGCCGTTGGACACCGCGTGGTGGATGGCGTCCTGGACGGCCTCGGGCAGCTGGCGCAGTTCGTCCGGGCTCATCTCGCTCGGGTCCTTCGCCCCGCCGGCCGACGCCTGCGCGCCGAGCCGCTCGGTCATGGTGTCCTTCATCCGGTTGTTGAACAGCGCGCCGAACAGCGCGACGCCGAAGGAGCCGCCGATGGTGCGGAACAGGGTGGCGGTGGAGCTGGCCACGCCCATGTCCTTGAGCTCGACGCTGTTCTGCGCGACCAGCATGGTGATCTGCATCAGGAAGCCCATGCCGGCGCCGAGCACGACCATCCAGCAGGCCGAGGTGAAGCTGCTGGTTCCCACGCCCATGGTGGAGAGCAGGATCAGGCCGACGGTCATCACGACGGTGCCGATGATCGGGTAGATCCGGTACTTGCCGGTCTTGGTGACGGCCTGGCCGACCACCAGCGAGACCACCAGCATGCCGAACATCAACGGCATCAGCAGCAGGCCGGAGTTGGTGGCCGAGGCGCCCTGGACGATCTGCTGGTAGAAGGGCAGGAAGAAGGTCGAGCCGAACATCACGAAGCCGACGATGAAGCCGATGATCGAGACCAGGGTGAAGTTCAGGTTCCTGAACAGGGCCAGCGGCAGCATCGGCTCCTCGACCCGCTGCTCCACGTAGCAGAACGCGATCAGCGAGGCGACGGCGAGCGCGCCCAGGCCGAGGATCTCCTTGGAGCCCCAGGCGTACTCCTGGCCGCCCCAGGTGGTCAGCAGTACGAGCGAGGTGATGCCGGTGGTGAGCAGGATCGCGCCCAGGTAGTCGATCCGGGCGGTGCTGCGGACCTTCGGCAGCTTCAGGGTGACGACGACGACGGCGAGCGCGACCACGCCGAGCGGCAGGTTGATGTAGAAGGTCCAGTGCCAGCTCAGGTGGTCGGTGATGAAGCCGCCGACCAGCGGGCCGCCGACCGTGGCCAGGGCCATCACCGCGGCGAACATGCCCTGGTACTTGCCGCGGTCGCGCGGCGGGACGAGCGCTCCCATGATCGACATGACGCCGACCATCAGACCGCCGGCACCCAGGCCCTGGACGGCGCGGAAGGCGATCAGCTCGGTCATGTTCTGCGACAGGCCGGACAGCGCCGAGCCCACCAGGAAGATCACGATCGAGGTGAGGAAGCTGCCCTTGCGGCCGTACAGGTCGCCGAGCTTGCCCCAGATCGGGGTGGAGGCGGCGGTGGTCAGGGTGTAGGCGGTGACCACCCAGGACCGGTGCTCGGCCCCGCCGAGGTCGCCGACGATGGTCGGCATCGCGGTGCCGACGATCAGGTTGTCGAGCATGGCCAGCAGCATGGTGACGACCAGGCCGACCATCACGAGGCGGATCTCGCGCGGTGACCGCGGTTGCTCCTCCTCGGCCGTCCTGTCCTCCGGCACCGGGCCGGCGGTCTTGGGCTGTGACATGAGGGGGTCTCCCGGAGGGTGGTGCGGACGGAGCGTCGCGCCGGGCGGCGGCTCACTTACTTGTCGCCCGGCTAGTTTGTCGATCGTCGGCACGGTAGGCTGTTTACTAGCCGGTCGTCAAGCCAGTTTCCCGACCGGCGGTCTGGGCAGGGAGAATGAGCCCGGGGCGGACACCGTCCCGGGGTCCGCAGAAGTCACCGACGCAGTCATGAGGCAGGCCATGGGCACTCCGCACAGCCCCCGCAGCGACACCCGGGCTCGCATCATCGAGGTGTCACTGGAGCTCTTCGCGGAGCAGGGCTACGAGCAGACCTCGCTGCGTGAGATCGCCGACCGCCTGGGCGTCACCAAGGCCGCGCTCTACTACCACTTCAAGACCAAGGACGACATCGTCCTGGGCATCGTCGAGCGGATGGCCGCGCCGATCGACGACACCATCGCGTGGGGCCGCGAGCAGGCCTGGAGCCCGAAGACGCGGGACGAGCTGATCCGCCGCTTCGCGGACGGGATGGCCGAGCGGGCCCCGCTGCTGCGCTTCTTCCACGAGAACCAGCCCGCGCTGCGCGAGTCCCCGGCCGGGCTGGCCTTCAAGGACCGCATGATCACCATGGTGCAGCTGGTGCACGGGCCGGGCGCGGACTTCCACGACCGGCTGCGGGCCGCGATGGCGCTGTTCACCGTCCACTCGTCGCTGTTCCTGTTCAAGCAGGACAGCACGGACTCCGGCCAGGCCCGGAACGTGTGGGGCGAGCAGCCGCCCCTCGCCGGCCTGGACGACGCGATCAGGGCGGCCCGGGACGTCGCGCTGGAGATCGGCGCCGGGATCGGCCACTCCGCCCCCGACGCCGGCTGAACGACGCCGGCCGAACGACGTCGGCCGAACGACGTCGGCCGAACGCCGCCGACCGAACGGCGGCGCCCGGGCGGCAGGGGCGGCGCCAGGGCGCCCGGCGGCTCAGAAGTTCGTGACGCCGTGCCCCGCGAGGTACGCGATCGGGTTGACCACCGCGCCGTAGCGGTTGCTGGTGCGGATCTCGAAGTGCAGGTGCGGGCCGGTCGAGTTGCCGGTGCTCCCGGAGGCCCCGATCCGCTCGCCCGCCGCCACCCGCTGGCCCGCCGAGACGGCGACGGAGGACAGGTGGGCGTACTGGGCGAAGTGCCCGTCCGCCAGCCGCAGCACGACCTCCTTGCCGTACGCGCCGTCCCAGCCGGCCGACACCACGGTCGCGTCGCCGACCGCCAGCAGCGGCGTGCCCGGGGAGACCGCGAAGTCCACCCCGGTGTGGTACCCGGCCGCGTAGCCGCGGTTGGGCTTCCCGTACGGGTTGCTGGTCGGCGCGTTCGGCACCGGCGCCGACCACCCGGGAGCCGGGGCGGGTTCGGGCGCGGGCGCGGCCTCGGGAGCCGGTTTGGCGGCGGGCTCCGGCTCCGGCGCCGGCGGTTCGAGCGGCAGCAGGTTGGCCGCCACCGCCACGGACTGCTGCGCCGAGTCGCCGTCGTCGGGCAGTTTGTACGGGCTGGGGCCGGCCACCTGGACCAGCCCCGCGTTCGGCACCTCCGCCCTCGGCACGGTGAAGGCCGAGCTGCCCGGCGTGGTGGGCCGCACGGTCTGGGCCGAGGCGGTGCCCGGGGCGGCCACCAGCAGCACGCCGGCGAGCAGCACGGCGGCCGCCCCGGCCGAGACCAGGGCGTGGTCGTGCTCGGCCCGCTGCCGGCTGCCGGGCAGCGTGGCGTGCCGGGGCGAGGCGAGCGCGCGCAGCGGCGCGGCCTGGGTGCGGACGGCGTGGCCGATCCGGGGCTGCCAGGCGGCGGCCTGGGCCGCCGTACGGGCGGCGAGCCGGCGCAGGGCCGGCCCCACGGGCGGGACGGTGGACATCGCTTGCCGTACCTCACGGTCGTACGAGGGCAGCACGAAGGGCCCGTTCGGGAGTGTGCTGAGCGGGGGACCACTCAGGTGTAACGGTCACCGAGCGGAGTCCCAAACGGTGTGACGTACTACGGCGTGTAGTCAGCGTGGCGCCGGAGATTCAGACCGACGGAGTAGTGATCACGGGATCCGGCCGTCCAGGACCGCCCAGGACCGCCCCGGCGCGCCCCGCGGGTGGCCCGGCCCCGGGTACTACCGCCGGTCGTACCGTGCCGGAGCCCTGTGACCAGCACCACGCGCGGCCGGGGTTCGTACGAGCCGCCTTCCGGGACCGGCGTCCGGCCTGACAAAGCGTCCGGCCCGCCCCCGCGCGCTGCGGGGACGGGCTGGACGTGGAGTTGTCAGAGCTGCCTGGTCACAGGCCGATCGTCAGTGGAGCGACGATCAGTTGTCGACCGGGCGGACCCGGATCCAGGTCTCCAGGTAGTTCGAGGACTCGTTCTCGACCTCGATGCTGGTCCCGGTCTTCGGGACGTTCACACCGGCGTACGGGTTGTCCTTGTTCCACCACGACTTCAGGTCGTTGAACTCGTCGACGCCCTTGGACTTCGGGATGACGGTCTCGACGCCCTTGTTGTGCAGGGTCAGCGCCCCGACGCGGCGGGAGCCGAAGGTCGAGTCGAAGCCCTGGACGCGCGGCTTCATCAGCGAGCCGTCGGTCCACTTCAGTGGGGTCGGGTGCGAGTCGACCGGCAGGACCAGGCCCTGGCCCGGGTGGGCGCTGACGTTGTTGTCGGTCTGCGACTCGTCCCAGTACCAGATCAGCAGGCCGGGCTGGTACGAGTAGTGCTCGACCCAGTCCGGACGGTCGGCGAAGCCGAAGTTGTACGGGCCGGTCTTCAGCGTCTGGTCGTACGACACGTACTGCCGGTTCTCCGCGATGTAGTACTGCGCGTAGTCCTTGGTGTACGAGCCGCCGAAGCGGGAGAAGCCGTCGGTCGCCCAGCCGTTGTCACCGTTCTCGACGTCGTCGCTGAACACGGTGGCGCCGTCGGCGACGACCGCGATGTTGTCCAGCGTCAGGCCGCGGAAGTGCAGGCCGCCGTCGGTGGTCTGGTGGTAGCGGAACTTGACCTGCTTGCCCGCGTAGGCGTCCAGGTTGAAGGACAGGTCGCCCCAGGCGGCCACCTGGCCGCTGAGGGCCGGACGGTCGTTCTCGCGCGGCAGCGCGGTGCCGTTCCAGGTGCCGTCGATGACGGTCCAGGTCTTGCCGCCGTCGGTGGAGACCTCGCCGAACGCGTAGTCGAAGTCCTGCTCCAGCTCGTACCAGGCCTTGGCGTTGATGCTGGCCTTGGTCTTGCCGGTCAGGTCGATGTCGCGGGTCAGCGTGACGCTCAGGTTGTCGGCGCTGCCGCTCCACCACTCACCGGTGCCGGCGAACGGCTTGTTGATCTCGGTGGTGATGCTCTTCTTCGGCAGGTCGACGATCAGACCCTGTGGCAGGTTGCTGTTGTACTCCGCCGGGCCGATGTGGTGGGTCGACTCGGTGCCCGCCTTGGCGCGGTCGGCCTTCAGCCAGCCGAGCTTGTACTTGCTCCAGGCGTCGAGGTCGTTCGGCATGTCGCCGATGCTGTTCTTGCCCTCGCCGAGCCAGGAACCGGAGGACATCAGCGACCAGAAGCCGACCGAGTTGTCGATGCCCTTGCCGGCGGTGTCGTAGAGGTCCGGCAGACCGAGGTCGTGGCCGTACTCGTGGGCGAAGACGCCGAGGCCGCCGTTCTCCGGCTGCATCGTGTAGTCGCCGACCCAGATGCCGCTGGTGCCGACCTGGACGCCGCCGAGCTTGTTGCCCTCGGGGCCGGCCGTGCCCTGCAGGTTGCCGTAGACGTACGAACGGTGCGCCCACAGGGCCTTCTTGCCCTGCTTGCCGCCACCGGCCGACTTGTCCTCACCGGCGTGCACGATCTGGAAGTGGTCCAGGTACCCGTCGGGCTGGTTGAAGTTGCCGTCGTGGTGCGAGCCGTAACGGTCCCACTGGTCGTACTGGGCCAGGGTCGCCTTGATCTGGGCGTCGGTCTGACCCTTGGCCAGCTGGTCCTTGTACCAGATGTCCACGGCGTCGCGGATCAGGTCCTGGGCGCTGGCGCAGACGTTGGAGCCGCAGTAGTCGGAGCCGTAGCGGGCCTCGTTCCACGGGACCCGGACCCAGTCCGTGACCACGCCGTCGACCGAGTAGCGGCCCGAGGACTGCTTCTCGTAGAAGGTCTTCAGCGAGGGCCTGTCCTTGGCGAAGTACAGGTCCTGGAAGTGCTGCTGGTTGTAGTCGGCCTGCCAGATCGTCGAGTTGTTGGTGGCCGGGTCCGGCTTCTCGATCTCGTTGTGCTTCGGGCCGGGCTCACCGCCGTACTTGACCTTGCCGTCCGGCGTGGTGGTGGTGTTGTCCACCTGGTCACCGAAGTCGACCAGGATGGTGAAGATCTTGTCCGTGCGCTCGCGGGCGAGCTCGACGTACTTGTCCTTGCCGAGCTTCACACTGGTGCTGCCGTTGTGCTGCTCGACCTGGGCGGTGCCGTTGAGCAGCTTCTCGGTGGCGGCCTTCTGCTCCGCCTCCACCTTCGCGGTCAGCGGACCCGGGATGTTGTGCTCGGTGTTCTGGACGGCCTCGGCCGGGTCCTTCGGGACCGGGGCGGAGCCGGCGGCGACGGCGGTGCCCGGGAGCAGACCCGCGCCGAGCGTGACGATGACCGCTGCGGCAGTGGCGACCGCAGCGGTTCTCCTGGTGTTCTTCAACGTTGTGACGTCCTCCCCGACCGGGGCCAGCTCATGGCCAAAGCCCGGCAAACCAAAATGAAAGACAGGTGGACGTCATTTGATACAAGCGTGCACAGAAAAGATAGACCTTGACCGTGACATGGTCACGGCGCTATGCTCCGCGACTTCCCATCATCTGACCGGATGTCAACCGTATGTTCGTGAAAGGTCGGTGAGAAACCGAGCGCACCCGCACCAGCCAGCGCGGGAGCGCCACATTCCGGTCCGGGCCGGTGCCGGACGGGCGGGAGCGGGACGCACCGAGCCCCCGGCGTGAACGCCGGGGGCTCGGTTGCTGTGAAGTTGTCTGTTAAAAGTTGGGCTACTTCGTCAGGTCCGGACCGGACGAGGCGACCTCGGCCGGGGTGTCCGCGACGGCCGACTTCTCCTCGCCGCGGAAGGTGAACTTGGCGTCCTTGCCCTCGCCCTCGACGTCGACGACGACGATGTGGCCGGCCCGCAGCTCGCCGAAGAGGATCTTCTCGGAGAGGTGGTCCTCGATCTCGCGCTGGATGGTGCGGCGCAGCGGACGGGCACCCAGGATCGGGTCGTAGCCGCGCTTGGCCAGCAGCTTCTTGGCCTCGACGCTGAGCTCCAGGCCCATGTCCTTGTCCTTGAGCCGCTCGTCCACCTTGGCGATCATGAGGTCGACGATCTGGATGATGTCGTCCTCGGACAGCTGGTGGAACACCACGATGTCGTCGACACGGTTCAGGAACTCGGGGCGGAAGTGCTGCTTGAGCTCCTCGCCGACCTTCGCCTTCATCCGCTCGTACCCGGTCTGGGTGTCACCCGTGGCCGCGAAGCCGAGGTTGAAGCCCTTCGAGATGTCCCGGGTGCCGAGGTTGGTCGTCATGATGATGACGGTGTTCTTGAAGTCGACCACGCGGCCCTGGGAGTCGGTCAGGCGACCGTCCTCCAGGATCTGCAGCAGCGAGTTGAAGATGTCCGGGTGGGCCTTCTCGACCTCGTCGAAGAGGACGACCGAGAACGGCTTGCGGCGGACCTTCTCGGTCAGCTGGCCGCCCTCCTCGTAGCCCACGTAGCCGGGCGGGGAGCCGAACAGCCGGGAGACGGTGTGCTTCTCGGAGAACTCGGACATGTCGAGCGCGATCAGCGCGTCCTCGTCGCCGAACAGGAACTCCGCCAGCGTCTTGGACAGCTCGGTCTTACCGACACCGGACGGGCCGGCGAAGATGAACGAACCGCCGGGGCGCTTCGGGTCCTTGAGGCCCGCACGGGTGCGCCGGATGGCCTGGGAGAGCGCCTTGATGGCGTCCTTCTGGCCGATGACGCGCTTGTGCAGCTCGTCCTCCATGCGCAGCAGGCGGGACGTCTCCTCCTCGGTCAGCTTGAAGACCGGGATGCCGGTGGCGGTGGCCAGGACCTCGGCGATGAGCTCCTCGTTGACCTCCGCGACGACGTCCATGTCGCCGGCCTTCCACTCCTTCTCGCGCTTGGCCTTGGCCTGCAGGAGCTGCTTCTCGTCGTCGCGCAGGGACGCGGCCTTCTCGAAGTCCTGCGCGTCGATCGCGCTCTCCTTCTCGCGGCGCACGTCGGCGATCTTCTCGTCGAACTCGCGCAGGTCCGGCGGCGCGGTCATCCGGCGGATGCGCATCCGGGAGCCGGCCTCGTCGATCAGGTCGATCGCCTTGTCCGGCAGGAAGCGGTCCGAGATGTACCGGTCGGCCAGGGTGGCGGCGGCGACCAGGGCGGAGTCCGTGATGGAGACCCGGTGGTGGGCCTCGTAGCGGTCGCGCAGACCCTTGAGGATCTCGATGGTGTGGGGCAGCGAGGGCTCGGCGACCTGGATCGGCTGGAAGCGGCGCTCCAGCGCGGCGTCCTTCTCCAGGTGCTTGCGGTACTCGTCCAGGGTGGTGGCACCGATGGTCTGCAGCTCGCCGCGGGCCAGCATCGGCTTGAGGATGCTGGCGGCGTCGATGGCGCCCTCGGCGGCGCCCGCGCCGACCAGGGTGTGCAGCTCGTCGATGAACAGGATGATGTCGCCGCGGGTGCGGATCTCCTTGAGCACCTTCTTCAGGCGCTCCTCGAAGTCACCGCGGTAGCGCGAGCCGGCCACCAGGGCGCCCAGGTCCAGCGTGTAGAGCTGCTTGTCCTTGAGCGTCTCCGGGACCTCGCCCTTGACGATCGCCTGGGCCAGGCCCTCGACCACGGCGGTCTTGCCGACGCCGGGCTCACCGATCAGCACCGGGTTGTTCTTGGTGCGGCGGGACAGCACCTGCATGACCCGCTCGATCTCCTTCTCGCGCCCGATGACCGGGTCGAGCTTGGCCTCGCGGGCGGCCTGGGTGAGGTTGCGGCCGAACTGGTCCAGGACCAGGGAGGTCGACGGGGTGCCCTCGGCGGGCCCGCCGGCCGTGGCCGACTCCTTGCTGCCGCCGGTCTGGTAGCCGGAGAGCAGCTGGATGACCTGCTGGCGCACCCGGTTGAGGTCGGCGCCCAGCTTCACCAGGACCTGGGCGGCGACGCCCTCGCCCTCGCGGATCAGGCCGAGCAGGATGTGCTCGGTGCCGATGTAGTTGTGGCCGAGCTGAAGGGCCTCGCGGAGCGACAGCTCCAGGACCTTCTTCGCCCGGGGGGTGAAGGGAATGTGGCCGGACGGGGCCTGCTGGCCCTGGCCGATGATCTCCTCGACCTGCTGGCGAACGGCCTCAAGAGAAATCCCGAGGCTCTCCAGGGCCTTGGCGGCGACGCCCTCGCCCTCGTGGATCAGACCCAGGAGGATGTGCTCGGTGCCGATGTAGTTGTGGTTGAGCATCCGGGCTTCTTCCTGAGCCAGGACGACAACCCGCCGCGCGCGGTCGGTGAACCTCTCGAACATCGTTTATCGCTCCTCAGAGCGGTCGGGCAGTTCGGGGTCCGTCCCCGCCCTGTCCTTCCGCATGCTAGTCCCGCTCAGCGGCGCGGCCCACGGATTCACTCCCCGGTAGAGGAGCGAGATGCTGCGCGACCAGCCGACACCAATCCCAACCTGATGCTGGGAAACGGTGTTCCCACAGGTGGGCCCGATGCACCGGATTCCGCTACGCCATCGGCGAACACGTGCCGCCGGGGGCGCGGCCGGAACGCTCCGGCCGGTCGCACATACTGCCCCTGGACGGGCCGAAGAACCCGTCCACCTGCATTCATACCCGGTATCGGGGCGGTTCTCGCGCAGTTTCCGCGGTGGCGGTGTTCGCCTGGCGAGAAGTCGGGCCGTGGCGACGGCGGTTCGCCGGCGGCCGGGTGGCCGGGGTGGGCCGCCGCGGTGGGCTCCGCCGTGCCGCTTCGCCCTTACAGCGTTGCACAGCCGGTGGTTGTTTCGCCGTCCGAGCCGGTGCCCCGCGGGCACCGCGTGCCGGGGGCGGCACGGCCCGTCCGGGCACGCGCCGCGGGGCGCGGAGGAGTGCCCTCCGCGCCCCGTGCGTGTGATGGCGGCGCCGCCTTCGGCCGCCGGGGCCCCGTGCCCGCACCGGCGGGCGGAGGCGGCGCCGGGATCAGGACGCGTTGGCCTTCTCGTAGGCCTCGCGGACGTTGCTCGGAACGCGGCCGCGGTCGTTGACCTCCAGGCCCTGCTCCTTGGCCCACGCGCGGATCTTGGCGGTGTCGGGCGCGCCACCGCCGGCCGGACGCGCGGCCCCGCCGCGGCCCGGGCGGCGGGCGCCGGCGAGCCGGCCGCTCTGCTTGCGGCCCTTCTCCACGTACGGCGCCAGCAGACCGCGCAGCTTGTCCGCGTTCGCGCTCTTCAGGTCGATCTCGTAGGCAACGCCGTCGAGGGCGAACGTCACCGTCTCGTCCGCCGAACCGCCGTCGAGATCGTCTTCAAGAATGACCTGCACCCTCTGTGCCACGGGCTTCCCTTTCCGCTAAACGACCCATTGCCTAAGGAAAGGAAAGCGCCTTTCTCCGGAAAACACAAACCCTTGACCCGGGTGGACCCGCTCAGAGGTGCAGCAGCATGCGCGAGTTGCCCAGTGTGTTGGGCTTCACCCGCTCCAGGTCGAGGAACTCGGCGACGCCTTCATCGTACGAGCGGAGGAGTTCTTCATAGACATCCGTAGCGATCGCCGCCGGGTCTGTCGTACCATCATCGGTTTCCTGGAGCTCGCCGATCTCGACGAAACCGTGTTTCGCGAAGAACGCGACCTCGAACGTCAAGCAGAAAATCCGACGGACGCCCAGCCAGCGTGCCGTCTGCACCAGCTTCTCCAGCAGCAGGTGCCCGATCCCGGTGCCCCGGACGACCGGATCGACCGCGAGCGTGCGGACCTCGGCGAGGTCCTCCCACATCACGTGCAGGGCGCCGCAGGCCACCACCGCGCCGTTGTCGTCGCGTTCCGCGACCCAGAACTCCTGGACGGATTCGAACAGTGTGACTGTGGGCTTGTCCAGCAGAATGCCGTCGCTCGCGTAGGCGTCGATGAGCCTGCGCACTGCCCGCACGTCCGTGGTCCGCGCCCGGCGGATGGTGACCTCCATGGTCGGGACGTTATCGCGCCGCTCCCGGTTCCGTCCCACCGGTATCCGGTCCGTCGTCCGGGGAATCCGCGCCGGTCGGATCGGACGGGAACAGTGCGGCGACCCGCAAGGCGTCCCGGAGCGCTTCGCGTTGCTCGGGCGACATCAGGCCGAAGAAGTGCACCAGGGCCGCCGCCGGATTGTCGCCGGTCGCCCAGGCGTCGTTCATCAGGGCCGCCGTGTACGCCTCACGCGAGGAGACCGGTTCATATCGATAGGCCCGGCCCACCCGCTCGCGGCGCAGCCAGCCCTTTCTGTGGAGCTTGTCCAGGACGGTCATCACCGTGGTGTACGCGATTTCGCGTTCCGACCGCAGATCCAGGAGAACCTCGCGAACCGTGACCGGTCGGTTCCACCGCCACACCCGGGTCATGATGGCGTTCTCAAGTTCGCCGAGTTGCCGGACCATAGTGCGGCCAGGATAGGGAGTGAATGGGGCAAATCTTGTGAAGTGCGCCAAACCGGCGCGCCGCCACCCCCGGGAATCGGGAATGGCGGCGCGCCGGTCGTTCGGGGCGGCTGACGGCGTCAGTCGCGGGTTCCGCTCGTCGGTCGTGGCGGCCTCGCGGGGCCTCTCGGCCGCGCGGGATCAGTCGAGGTCCTCCTTGGCCCGCTGGGCCCCGCCCTGGCTGCGGACGATGGCCCGCACCAGGAAGCCGAAGCCGATCGCCATGACCAGCGGCGGCACGATCGCGCTGACGTAGTCCATCAGGTCACTCCTCCTCGGTCTTCTCCGCCGTCGCGGCGGAAGCCTTCGGCTCCGGCTTCACCAGCGGGAAGAGCACCGTCTCCCGGATGTTCTTGCCGGTCAGCAGCATGATCAGGCGGTCCACGCCGAGGCCGAGGCCGCCGGTCGGGGGCATCGCGTACTCCAGGGCGCGCAGGAAGTCCTCGTCCACCTGCATCGCCTCGACGTCGCCGCCGGCCGCCAGCAGCGACTGGGCGGTGAGGCGGGCGCGCTGCTCGACCGGGTCGACCAGCTCGGAGTAGGCGGTGCCGATCTCGGTCCCGAAGATCACCAGGTCCCACTTCTCGGCCACGCCGGGCTGCGAGCGGTGCTGGCGGGTCAGCGGGGAGACCTCGGTCGGGTAGTCCTTGATGAAGGTCGGCCGGACGGCGTTCTCCTCCAGCAGGCGCTCGACCATCTCCAGCACGATCTGGCCGTGGCCCCAGTCCTTCTCGAACGGGATGCCGTGCTCGGCGGCCAGCTTGCGCAGCTCCTCGACACCGGTCTCCGGGGTGACCTCGACGCCCAGGCGGGCGGAGATGCCGGGGTAGACGCGGACCTCCTCCCACGGCTCGGCCAGGTCGATCTCGTGCTCGACGCCGTGCGCGTCCACGCCCTTGATCACGGTGGTGCCCAGCGCGTCCCGGGCCGCGTTGACGATCGTCTCGCGGATCAGCTCGGCCTGGGTGTCGTAGTCGCCGTACGCCTCGTACGACTCCAGCGAGGTGAACTCCGGGTTGTGGGTGGAGTCCGCGCCCTCGTTGCGGAAGTTGCGGTTGATCTCGAAGACCTTCTCGGCGCCGCCGACCACCAGCCGCTTGAGGTACAGCTCGGGCGCGATGCGCATGTAGAGGTCGATGTCGTACGCGTTGATGTGCGTCTTGAACGGACGCGCGTTGGCGCCGCCGTGCACCGGCTGGAGCATCGGGGTCTCGACCTCGATGTAGCCGCGGTCCTCGTAGGTGCGGCGGATCGAGCGGACGACCTTGCTGCGCAGGTGCAGGATCTCGCGGGCCTCGGGGTTGACGATCAGGTCCACGTAGCGCTGGCGGACCCGGGCCTCCGGGTCGGTCAGGCCCTTGTGCTTGTCCGGGAGCGGGCGCAGGCACTTGGCGGTGAGCTCCCAGCGGTCCACCATCACGGACAGCTCGCCGCGCTTGGAGGTGATCACCTCGCCCTCGACGCCGACCTGGTCGCCGAGGTCGATGTCGGTCTTCCAGGCCGCCAGCCGCTCCGGGCCCAGCTTGTCCAAGGAGAACATCACCTGGAGGTCGCCGGTGCCGTCGCGCAGGGTGGCGAAGCAGAGCTTGCCGCCGGTGCGGGAGAGGATCACGCGGCCGGTGACGCCGGCCCGCTCGCCGGTCGCGGTGTCCGGCTCCAGGTCGGGGTGCTTGGCGCGCAGGTCGGCGATGGTGGTGGTGCGGGGGAATCCGACCGGGTACGGGTCGACACCGGCCGCCCGGAGCCGGTCCAGCTTCTCGCGCCGGACGCGCATCTGCTCGGGAAGGTCGTCGGTCGCGGGAACAAGGCTCTGATCGCTCACCCCACAAGGGTAGCCAGCCACACACCGTGCTCCGTGCCGGGATTCCCGCGGGCGGCGTCGGGGCGGGACCGGGGCCGGACGCCGCGGCGGCGGTGCAGGGCCTGCGTACGGGCGGAGGGGGACCGCGGCGGCGGTCCCCCTCCGGGGCGGCGGGCGGTCCGGCTCAGCCGGTGCCGGTCGCGAGTTCGACGTCCTCGGCCTCCTCGGGGGCCTGCTCGGCGGGCGCGGCGGGCCGGGCGGGGGGCTTGGGGCGGCGGCCGAACAGCTCGGCGGGGGTGGGCATCCGGTGCGGGCGGGGCGGGGTCTTCGCGGCGGCGGGCTGCTCCGGGCGGGAGTCGGTGCTGCTCATGGTGGTCCGTCCTCCTACAGGGGTGGGGTGACTGTTCGGCGGTGCGGCGGGGCTCGGTACGGCCACCAGGTGGCGGGGGTGTCCGGCGTGGAGGGCGAGCCGCTCGCGGACCGCGGCCTCGGCCAGCGCGTGGCAGCGCCCGGCCAGCCGGGAGCGGCGGGCCCGCTCGCCCTGGCCGCAGGGCTGGCGGGTCAGCCCGCGCAGCGCGGTGAGGTCCTCGGGCCCGGGCAGGTACCCGTCGGTCACCGCCTCCTCCAGCCGCTGCAGGTAGCCGGGGGCGCTGCCGGGCAGGGCGGAGCGGTAGCGTCCGAGGTCGGCGAGCAGGAAGGCGCGCAGCCGGCCGCCCTCCTGGACGGCTTCGTCGATCGCCTCGGTCAGGCGCAGGGCGTCCTGGACGTCCTCGGCCCAGAGTTCGGCGCCGGCACCGGTGAAGGCCGGCCGGTCGGGCGTCTGGAGGTGGACGGGGACGGCGGGGTGCAGGGCTTGGGCGAGGGCTCGGCGCAGCACGCGGACTTCGTCGGCGCTGAAGGCCATGCCGCCGCGCGATCCGTGTGGCGTAGGCATGGACTGACACTACGTGAGGAATATCCGATTTGTCGGTAACGTCGCGCCGAACCACCCATGTCCGGCGCGGTGAAGAAAGCTTTCGCCGCCCGCCTGTAACGCCGCCCGGGGCGCACCTGGTCATCCAGGTGTCAGGGGAGAACGAGCGAGGGGGCCGGGCAGGATGCAACCGGACGGTCAGGGGAGGGCGGCCCGGGGCGGGCGGCGGGACGAGGACTTCCAGGCCTTCGCGGCCGCCCGCGCCAGACCGCTCTACCGGTCGGCCTGCCTGCTCACCGGCGGGGACACCCACCTCGCCGAGGACCTGGTGCAGGAGGCCCTCGGGCGGATCTACGCCCAGTGGCACCGCACCGCCTGGTTCGGGGCGAAGCGCCGGATCGACAACCCGGCCGGGTACGCCCACACCGTGCTGGTGCGGGCCTTCCTCTCGCACCGCGGCCGCCGCTCCAGCGGCGAGCGGCCGGTCGACGCGGTGCCGGACGGCGCGGCCCCGCAGGGCGACCCGGAGCTGCGGCTGACCCTGGTGGACGCGCTCGGCCGGCTCGCGCCGCGCGACCGGGCGGTGCTGGTGCTGCGCTACTGGGAGGACCGCAGCGTCGAGGAGACCGCCGCGATCCTGCACAGCACCCCGGGCGCCGTCCGGACCCAGTCCTTCCGCGCGCTCGGCCGGATCCGCACGGTGCTCGGCGGCAGCCTCGACGAGCTGGCCGAGCGCTGAGCCGGCGCGCCACGTCACGTCAACCCACTTGGTAGAGAGGTTGGTTCAGCATGTCCGCAGAGCACGACGGGCCCGACGAGCGGTTCGAGCGGGCCTTCGCCGAGGCCATCGGCGCGGCCGGCGGGGCCTACGACGCCGACGCCGCCCGGCTGGTCGACACCGGCTGGTCGTACGGCCGCCGGCTGCGCCGCAGGCGACGGCTCGGCACCGCGGCGGGGGCCGCCGCGCTGGCCCTGGTCGGGGTGGGCGGAGCCGCGCTCGGCGGCCTGCTGCCCGGGCAGGGCGGCACCGCGGCGGTCGGCGCGGCGGCGGCCCCGACCGGCCCGCCGGTCTCCGGCCCGGAGTTCCAGCGGATGCTCACCGAGCTGCTGCCGCCGGGCGCGGTGACGGTGGGCGAGGCCCGGGGGACCGAGAGCGACACCCCGCAGCTGCGGCTGGTGCTGGACGACGGCCGGGGCGCGGTGCAGTACCTGTTCTGGATCACCCGCTCCGCGGCGGGCTCCGACACCGGCTGCCCGTCCGGGGTGGTCCCGGGCGACGCCTGCACCGAGTCCGACGTCGAGGGCGGCGGGCACCTGCGGATCTACCAGGCCGGCACCCGCGTCGGCGAGCCGGCCGGCTCGAAGACCTGGTCCGCCAAGCTGACCGTGGACGGGTACCAGATGCTGCTCCAGGAGTGGAACCGCAAGCCGCTGGAGCAGGGCGCGCCGATCACCCGCACCGACCCGCCGCTGACGCCGGACCAGCTCGCCGCGGTGGTGAAGGACCCGCGCTGGCAGCGGGTCATGGCGGCCATCCCGCAGGACCCGCGGGCGGGCACGTCGCTCCCGATCCCCCGGTCCGTGCTCCCGGTGCCGCTCCCGACCCCGCTGACGGGACCGACCCAGTTCACCGTCGAGGTGCCTCCGGTGTCCGGCCCGACCCCTCCGCCGGGGGGCGGGCCGATCACCCTGACGCCCGCCCCGAAGCCGCCCGCGCCGGGGGACGTCCCGTCGACGCCCTCCGCGCCGGGGGCGGCGTCGGCCGCCCCCGGGCGGACGGGGACGGGTACCGGCAGCCCGGCGGAAGCCCTGACGGCCACCCCGCCGTCCGGCGGCTGAGCGCCGCTCAGCTCGGCCGGTTGCGCTCGTATACCAGGCGCAGGCCGATCAGGGTCAGCCAGGGCTCGTGCACGTCGATGGTGGTGGCCTCGCCGAGGACGAGCGGGGCCAGGCCGCCGGTGGCGATCACCTGGACGTCGTCCGGGTCCTTGGCCAGCTCCCGGGCCATCCGCTCGACCAGGCCGTCGACCTGGCCGGCGAAGCCGTAGAGGATGCCGGACTGCATCCCCTCGACGGTGTTCTTGCCGATCACGTTGCGCGGGCGGGCCAGCTCGATCTTGCGCAGCTGGGCGCCGCGGACGCCGAGCGCCTCGACCGAGATCTCGATGCCCGGCGCGATCGCCCCGCCGACGTAGTCGCCGCGCGCGTTGACCGCGTCGAAGGTGGTCGCGGTGCCGAAGTCGACCACGATGCACGGGCCGCCGTACAGGTGGTTGGCGGCCAGCGCGTTGACGATCCGGTCCGCGCCGACCTCCTTGGGGTTGTCCATCAGGACGTGCACCCCGGTCTTCACGCCGGGCTCCACGATCACCGCGGGGACGTCGCCGTAGTAGCGGCGGGTCACCTCGCGGAGCTCGTGGAGCACGGCGGGAACGGACGAGCAGATCGCCAGGCCCTCCACCGCGGCCTCCCGGACCGCGGTGTGGTTGCCCATCAACCCCTGCAGCAGCACCGCCAGTTCATCGGCCGTGCGGCGCGGATCGGTGGAGATCCGCCAGTGTTCCACCACGTCCTCGCCGTCGAACAGGCCGAGCGTGGTCTGGGTGTTGCCGACGTCGATGGTGAGGAGCACGAGGACGCTTTCTGCGAGTCGGGACAGGTCTGTTCTCGACCTGACGGTCAGGCGCGCAGGTCCAGGCCGATGTCCAGGATCGGCGAGGAGTGGGTGAGCGCGCCCACGGCCAGGTAGTCGACACCAGTCTGGGCGACCTCGCGCGCGCTGGCCAGGGTCAGTCCGCCGGAGGCCTCCAGCTTCGCCCGGCCGGCCACCAGCGCGACGGCCTCCTTCAGCTGGTCGACGGTGAAGTTGTCCAGCAGGATCAGGTCCGCCCCGGCCTCCAGCACCGGCGGGATCTGCTCCAGGGTGTCCACCTCGACCTCGACCGGAAGCTCCGGGTACGCGGCCCGGACGGCCCGGAAGGCCTCGGCCACGCCGCCGGCCGCGACCACGTGGTTGTCCTTCACCAGCGCGGCGTCCGAGAGCGCCATCCGGTGGTTGGCGCCGCCGCCGCAGCGGACCGCGAACTTCTCCAGCGCGCGCAGGCCCGGGGTGGTCTTGCGGGTGTCCCGGACGACCGCGCCGGTGCCCTCCAGGGCGTCCGCCCAGGCGCGGGTCGCGGTGGCGATGCCGGACAGGTGGCAGAGCAGGTTGAGCGCGCTGCGCTCGGCGGTCAGCAGGTCGCGGGTGCGGGAGCGGACCGAGAGCAGCACCTGGCCGGCCTCGACCCGGTCGCCGTCCTCGACGTGCCGCTCGACCTCGAACTCCTCCTCGCAGACCAGCGAGACGACCGCCTCGGCGACCCGCAGGCCGGCCACCACGCCGGCCCGGCGGGCGGTGAAGTCGGCGGTCGCGACGGCCTCGGCGGGCACGGTGGCCACCGAGGTGACGTCCTCGCCGCCGGCCAGGTCCTCGGCCAGCGCCAGGGTGGCGATGTCCTCGACCTCGACCGGGTCCAGCCCGGCGTTCTCCAGCAGCTCGGCCAGCTGCGGGTCCAGGCCGGTCTCGTAGCCCTCGCCGTCCCCGCAGGCGCAGCCGTCGCCGCAGCCGCCGGCCATCGGGAGTTCCTCGTGGGAGTGGGTCATGGTTCTACTGCTCCTCAGGGGTGCTGACCGGGCCGCCGGTGGCGGCGAGGGTGGTGATCAGGTGGCGCCGCCAGACGGCGTCGTCGCGCTCGGGGAAGTCCTCGCGCCAGTGGCAGCCACGGGTCTCCGCGCGCTGCGCGGCGGCCGCGACCAGGGCGGTGGCGACCAGCAGCAGGTTGGCGGCCTCCCAGGTCTCCACCCGGGGGTCGGCCGGCTTCTCCTCGGCCGCGTTCGCGTAGGCCTGCTCGGCGATCAGGCCGAGCCCGGCCGCGGTGCCGGCCATCGAGGCGGCCGAGCGCAGCACGCCGGCGCCGCGCGACATCAGCCGCTGGATCTCGGCGCGGGCCTCGGAGGCGGGCAGCGGGACGGGGTGCGCGGCCCTGGCGGCCTCGACGTCCACGGTGCGCTCGGGCAGCTCGCCGGCCAGGTGCCGCTCGGCCAGGTCGGCGGCGATCCGCTCGGCGAAGACCAGGCCCTCCAGCAGCGAGTTGGAGGCCAGCCGGTTGGCGCCGTGCACCCCGGTGCAGGCGACCTCGCCGCAGGCGTACAGGCCGGGGACGCTGGTGCGGCCGTGCCGGTCGGTGCGCACCCCGCCGGAGGCGTAGTGCGCGGCCGGGGCGACCGGGATCGGCTCGGTGACCGGGTCGATGCCGTGGGTGCGGCAGGAGGCCAGGATGGTCGGGAAGCGGCGCTCCCACATCTCGGCGCCGAAGTGCCGCCCGTCCAGGTACATGTGCTCGGCGCTCTGCTCCCGCATGCGCCGGGTGATCGCCTTGGCGACGATGTCGCGCGGGGCCAGTTCGGCCAGCTCGTGCTGCCCGACCATGAACCGGACGCCGTCCGCGTCCACCAGGTGGGCGCCCTCGCCGCGCACGGCCTCGGAGACCAGCGGCTGCTGGCCCTCGGCCTCCGGGCCGAGCCAGAGCACGGTCGGGTGGAACTGGACGAACTCCAGGTCGGTGACGGCGGCGCCGGCCCGCAGCGCGAGCGCGACGCCGTCGCCGGTGGAGACCGCGGGGTTGGTGGTGGCCGAGAAGACCTGGCCCATGCCGCCGGTGGCGAGCACCACCGCGCGGGCCCGGACGGCGCCGACGCCGTCGCGCGCGCCCTCGCCCATCACGTGCAGGGTGAGCCCGGCGGCGTGGCCCTCGGAGTCGGTGAGCAGGTCGAGCACGAGCGCGTGCTCGATCAGCTCGATCTGCGGGTCGGTGCGGACGGCGGCGACCAGGGCGCGCGATATCTCGGCGCCGGTGGCGTCCCCGCCGGCGTGCGCGATCCGGTTCCGGTGGTGGCCGCCCTCGCGGGTCAGCAGCACCTCGCCGTCCGCGCCGCGGTCGAAGGCGGCGCCGGTGGCGATCAGCCGGCGGACGGCGTCCGGGCCCTCGGTGACCAGGGTCCGCACGGCGTCCTCGTCGCAGAGCCCGGCGCCGGCCACCAGGGTGTCGTCCAGGTGCTGCTCGGGGGTGTCCCCCTCGCCCAGGGCGGCCGCGATGCCGCCCTGGGCCCAGCGGGTGGAGCCGTCGTCCAGCATCGCCTTGGTGACCACCATGGCCCGCAGGCCGGCCTTGCGGACGTTGAGCGCGACGGTGAGGCCGGCGACCCCGGAGCCGACCACGACCACGTCGGTGGTGGCGGTCCAGCCGGGGGCCGGGGCGGTGAGGCGGTGCGTGGACATGGGTGGGGGGCTCCTTCAGCGCGAGGCGGCGTCGGCCGCGCCGTTGCCGTCACCGTACGCCTGGTCACCCCGGAGCAGTCCGGTGCCCTCCTGGGCCTGCGCCGGGTCCCCGCCCAGGCCGGTGATCCGGTTCCGCTCGTCCACGAAGACGACCTTCGGCTCGTAGCCCTTGGCCTCGGCCGTGTCCATCTGCCCGTAGGCGATGAGGATGACCAGGTCGCCGGGGTGGACCAGGCGGGCGGCGGCGCCGTTGATGCCGATCACGCCGGAGCCGCGCGGGCCGGCGATCGTGTACGTCTCCAGCCGGGCGCCGTTGTTGATGTCGACGATGTGGACCAGCTCGCCGGGGAGCAGGTCGGCGGCGTCGAGCAGGTCCTCGTCCACCGTGACGGATCCCACGTAGTGCAGGTCGGCCTGGGTCACGGTGGCCCGGTGGATCTTGGACTTGAGCATGGTGCGGAGCATTGCGGGTCACGCCTCCTGTGAGTGCATGCCTGAGGGGGACTGCTGCTGGTCGAGCGGGTGGTGCAGCAGGTGGTTCAGCGGGTGGTGCAGCGGGTGCTTCGGCGGGTGCTTCAGCGAACGATGATGCGGACGTTGTCGATCAGGCGGGTCGGGCCCACCTTCGCGGCGACGGCCAGCACCGCCTCGCCCTGGAAGTCGTCCGCCGCCTCCGAGAAGTCGTGCGGGTCGATCAGGGCGAGGTAGTCCAGGGTGACGCCCTCGGCGCCGTCCAGGACGGCCGCGGCCGCCTCGCGGACGGCCTTCGGGCCCTGCGCGGCGACGTCCCGGCCGGCGAACAGGGCCTTGGACAGGGCCAGGGCGCGGCCGCGCTCCTCCTCGGAGAGGTAGCGGTTGCGCGAGGACAGCGCCAGGCCGTCCTCCTCGCGGACGGTCGGCACGCCGACGACCTCGACGTCGAAGTCCAGGTCGGCGACCATCCGCCGGATGATCGCCAGCTGCTGGGCGTCCTTCTCGCCGAAGAAGGCGAAGTCCGGGTCGGTGATGTGCAGCAGCTTGGCGACCACGGTCAGCACGCCGTCGAAGTGGCCGGGCCGGGTGGCGCCCTCGAAGCGCTCGCCCATCGGGCCGGCCACCATCCGCACCTGCGGCTCGCCGTTCGGGTAGACCTCCTCGACGGAGGGCGCGAAGACGACGTCGGCGCCGTTCTCCTCGGCCAGCTTCACGTCCGCGTCCAGGGTGCGCGGGTAGCGCTCCAGGTCCTCGGACGGGCCGAACTGCAGCGGGTTGACGAAGACCGTCACCGCGACCCGGCCGTCCCGGCCGACCTGCTTGCGGGCGGCCCGGATCAGCGCGGCGTGGCCCTCGTGCAGCGCGCCCATGGTCATCACGACGGCGTTGTCCACCGGCTGCTCGTCCGGCCAGAACGCGGCCTCGAAGTCGTCCACGGTGCGGGTCACGATCGCCCGGTGGACCTTCGGTGCCCGCTGGGCCTTGTTCGGCTGCTTACCGCGTGCCATTTAGCGCGTCTCCTCGTTCAGTACGTCCAGCAGCGCCGCCGCCGACGTTTCGTCGATCGTTCCGTTGGCGAGCGCCCGCTGCGCGGTGGCGCGGGCCATCGCCCGGTAGGCCGCCGGGATGTCCGGGGACACCGTACTGAGCTGCGCCAGGTGGCGCCGTACGGTGCCCGCGTCGCCCCGGGCGACGGGGCCGGTGAGGGCCGCGTCGCCGGAGCGCAGGCTGTTGTCCAGGGCGGCGCCCAGCAGCGGGCCGAGCATCCGGCCGGGCTCGGCGACGCCGGCCGTGCGCAGCAGCTCCATCGCCTGCGCGACCAGGGTGACCAGGTGGTTCGAGCCGTGCGCGAGGGCGGTGTGGTAGAGCGGGCGGACCTCCTCGGGCACCCACTCGGGCTCGCCGCCCATCTCCACCACCAGCGCCTCGGCGACCGGCCGCAGCTCCTCGGGGGCCGTCACGCCGAACGGGCAGCCGGCCAGCCGGTCCAGGTCCACCGAGGTGCCGGTGAAGGTCATCGCCGGGTGCAGGGCCAGCGGCAGCGCCCCGGCCCGGGTGGCGGGCTCCAGGACGGCGACGCCGTGCGCGCCGGAGGTGTGCACCACGATCTGCCCGGGGCGGACGGCGCCGGTGGCGGCCAGTCCGGCCACCAGGTCGGCCAGCGCGTCGTCCGGGACGGTCAGCAGCACCAGGTCGGCGGCGGCCAGCACCTGCGGCGGGGTGACGATCCGCACGCCCGGCAGCAGCGCCTCGGCGCGGCGGCGGGAGGTGGCGGAGACCCCGGAGGCGGCGACCACGGTGTGCCCGGCGAGCTGGAGGGCGGCGCCCAGCGCGGGTCCGACCCGGCCGGTGCCGACCACGCCGACGGCGAGCCGGGCCGGGCGGTTGCCGGGATCGCCGGGATCACCGAAGGCCTGGTCGCCGAGACCGTCGGCGAGCGGGGCGAACTCGCCGAAGTCGGCGAAGTCGGACGGATTCACGTCCACCCTTGTCCTGCCTTGTCCTGAATGACCGTTCCAGTCCGCGCGACGGGTACCGGACGTACCGCCCCAGTCTACGGGGGAGCCCCCGAACGCCGGAGCGGGCCGGTCGGCGGCCCGGCCGGGAGAGGGCAGTCGGCGGCCCGGACCGGCCCGGCCCGGGAGCGGGTCGGCCGGTGGCCCCGGCCCGAGCGCGGGTCAGTCGGTGGCCCCGGCCCGGATCAGCCCGGCCTCGTACGCCAGCACCACGGCCTGGACCCGGTCGCGCAGGCCCAGCTTGGCCAGGATCCGGCCGACGTGGGTCTTCACGGTGGCCTCGGAGAGCACCAGCCGGGCCGCGATCTCGCCGTTCGACAGCCCCTGGGCGACCAGCAGGAACACCTCCCGCTCGCGCTCGGTCAGCGGGCCGAGGACGTCCGAGCCGGGGGCGCTCTGCGGGGTGGGCAGCACCTCGGCGAAGCGGTCGATCATCCGGCGGGTGGTGGTCGGGGCGACCACCGCGTCCCCGCCGTGCACCGCGCGGATCGCGGCCACCAGCTCGGTCGGCGGGACGTCCTTGAGCAGGAAGCCGCTGGCGCCGGCCTTGAGCGCGGCGAAGGCGTACTCGTCCAGGTCGAAGGTGGTGAGGATGAGCACGTGCGGGGCGTTCGGCAGCGGGCTGCCGTCCTCGGCCAGGCAGATCCGGCGGGTCGCCTGCACGCCGTCCAGCCGCGGCATCCGGACGTCCATCAGGATCACGTCCACCTCGGTGCGCCGGAGCAGCTCCAGGGCCTGCGCGCCGTCGCCCGCCTCGGCGGTGATCTCGATGTCGCCCTGCGACTGGAGGATCATCCGGAAGCCGGTGCGCAGCAGTTCCTGGTCGTCGACGAGCATCACGCGGATGGTCAAGGTGGGACTCCTTGGAGGGGGACGGCGGACGGGGCTGGGTGGACGGGGCCGGTGGAGGGGGCCGGTGGAGGGCGGACGGTGGAGGGCGGACGGGGCTAGTGGGCCGCCTTGAGCGGCAGGACGGCGCGGATCCGGAAGCCGCCGCCGGGCCGGGGCCCCACGTCGAGGCTGCCGCTGACCATGCCGACGCGTTCGCGCATGCCGATCAGGCCGTGGCCGAGGCCGTCGGTGCCGCCGGCGGCCAGCTGCTCGGCGGTGCTGCCGCGCCCGTCGTCCTCCACCAGGACGGCCAGCTCGCGCTCGCCGAAGTCGACGGCGACCCGGGCGTGCACGTCGGGGCCGCCGTGCTTGCGGACGTTGGTGAGCGCCTCCTGGACGATCCGGTAGACGGTCAGCTCGACGCCGCGCGGCAGCTCGCGCGGGTGCCCGGAGGTGGCGTAGTCCACGTCGAGCCCGGCCGTACGGACCTGCTCCAGCAGCTCCGGCAGCTCCTCGACGCCCGGCTGCGGCACGTACTCCTCGGCCTTGGTGTCGGCGGTGCGCAGCACGCCCAGCAGGCGGCGCATCTCGACCAGCGCCTGACGGCCGGTGGAGGCGATCGTGCCGAGCGCCTCCTTGGCCTGCTGCGGGGAGTTGTCCAGGACGTACGCGGCGCCGTCGGCCTGGACGATCATCACCGAGACGTTGTGCGCGACCACGTCGTGCAGCTCGCGGGCGATCCGGGCCCGCTCGGCGGCGACCGCCACCTTGGACTGGGCGTCCCGCTCGCGCTCCAGCCGGGCGGCGCGGTCCTCCAGCTCGGTCAGGTAGGCGCGGCGCACCCTGGTCAGCCGGCCCCAGGCCCAGCAGAGGATGAACGGCGTGCTCATCAGCAGCGTGATCAGCGCCGCCTCGCCGAGGGTGTACGGCCGGGTGTGGGCGTCGCCCGCCCGGTCGAAGACCGTCTTCACCGGCTTCATCTGCCAGAACACCAGCGGCCCGGCGGACAGGCCGGCCGCCAGGGCCAGCCGGGAGGTCCAGGTCTGGCCGAAGGCGGCGCCGGTGTAGGCGAAGACCAGGTAGGCGATCGAGGAGCCGCCCGGCGGGACGTCCGTGACCACCTGGCCGACGCCGAGGACGGTGGCGGCGGCCACCGTGACGTCGGGGTTGCGCCGCCGGAAGACCATCAGCAGCGGCAGCAGCACCGCGACCAGGATCGAGGCGCCGAAGCGCCAGCCCTCGTCGTAGTAGGAGTCGTTCGGCAGCAGGCCGAAGAGCAGCACGATCGACGCCCAGGCGGCGTCGACCACCATGGGGTGACGGCGGAGCCAGGCGTTGAGTCGATGCACGTGTCCAGCGTAGGCAGTCGCTCCGTGTGCCCAGGTCCGCCGGTAGGGCGATCCGTCCTACTCCGTAGGTCGGAGAAGCGGCTGATCCGATTGGGTGGGGCCGCACCCGGCCGGGTAGCGTCCCGCCCCATGACGTGGATGCGGTGGGCGCCCGCCATGGAACGGGCCCTGTACGAACCCGGCCGGGGCTTCTACCGCAGGCCGGAGGGCCCCGCCGGGCACTTCCGCACCTCCGTGCACGCCTCGCCGAGGTTCGCCCGTGCGGTGGCCCGGCTGCTGCTGGAGGTTGACGCGGCCCTCGGCCGTCCGGAGGAGCTGGCCCTGGTCGACATGGGGGCCGGGCGGGGCGAACTGCTCACCGGCGTCCTGGCCGAGCTGCCCGCGGAGGTGCTGGCGCGGCTGCGCCCGTACGGCGTGGAGATCGCCGGGCGCCCGGCCGGACTGCCGTCCACAGCCCTGTGGACGGACGAGCCGCCGCGCGGGGTGACCGGGCTGCTGTTCGCCAACGAGTGGCTGGACAACGTCCCGCTGGACGCCGGCGAGGTGGACTGGGACGGGGTGCTGCGCTACCTCGAGGTGGACACCGCGACCGGGGAGCAGCGCCTCGGCGAGCCGGTCTCGGCGGCCGACGCGGCCTGGGCGAAGCGCTGGTGGCCGGTCGCGGAACCCGGCGAGGTGGTGGAGTTCGGCGGCCCCCGGGACGCCGCCTGGGCGCGGGCCGTGGCCGGGCTGGAGCGCGGCCTGGCCGTCGCCGTGGACTACGGGCACACCGCCGGGCGGCGGCCGCCGTTCGGCACGTTCGCCGGCTTCCGGGACGGCCGGGAGGTGGCCCCGGTGCCGGACGGCTCCTGCGACGTCACCGCGCACGTCGCGCTGGACTCCGTCGCCGTGCCCGGTCTCCACAGCCTGTGGACGACCCAGCGGGACGCGCTGCGCGCGCTCGGCGTGAGCGGCGAGCGCCCGGCGCTCGCGCTGGCCGCGAGCGACCCGGTCGGCTACCTGCGGGCGCTGAGCGGGGCGGGGGAGGGGGCCGAGCTGACCGACCCGGGCGGGCTGGGCGGGTTCGGGTGGCTGCTGCAGGCCGTCCGGGTGCCACCGCTGGGGATCTTCGAACGGGCGCCTGGTGTGCAGGCCCCGCCGGGATGGCAGACTCTGACCCCATGAGGGAGACCACGGTCGGCATCGGGGCGGGAGCCGAGAACTTCACGGGCGCGGCGGGCACCACCGACATGGTGCTCAACATCGGCCCGCAGCACCCGGCCACGCACGGCGTGCTGCGGCTGAAGCTGGTGCTCGACGGCGAGCGCATCGTGAGCGCCGAGCCGGTGATCGGCTACATGCACCGGGGCGCCGAGAAGCTGTTCGAGGCCCGTGACTACCGGCAGATCATCATGCTGGCCAACCGGCACGACTGGCTCTCCGCCTTCTCCAACGAGCTCGGCGTCGTCATGGCCGTCGAGCGGATGCTCGGCATGGAGGTCCCGGAGCGGGCGGTGTGGGTCCGCACCCTGCTCGCCGAGCTCAACCGGGTGCTCAACCACCTGATGTTCCTCGGCTCGTACCCGCTGGAGCTGGGCGGGATCACCCCGGTCTTCCACGCCTTCAACGGCCGCGAGGACCTCCAGCACGTGCTGGAGGAGGCCTCCGGCGGCCGGATGCACTACATGTTCAACCGGGTCGGCGGCCTCAAGGAGGACCTGCCGGCCGGCTGGCTCGGCAGGGTCCGCACCGCCGTCGCCACCGTGCGCTCGCAGCTGCCGGTCTTCGAGGACCTCGTCCTCGGCAACGAGATCTTCCGCGCCCGCACCGCCGGCGTCGGCGTCCTCACCCGGGCGCAGGCCGAGGCGTACGGGGTCAGCGGCCCGATCGCCCGGGCCAGCGGCCTCGACCTCGACCTGCGCCGCGACGAGCCGTACCTGGCGTACGGCTCCGAGGAGCTGCGGCAGGTGCTCACCGTGGTCACCCGCGAGGAGGGCGACTGCCTGGCCCGCTTCGAGTGCCTGCTGGAGCAGACCCTCAACTCGCTGGACCTCGCGGACGCCTGCCTCGACAAGCTCGCCGCCCTGCCGCCCGGCCCGGTCAACCAGCGGCTGCCCAAGGTGCTCAAGGCGCCCGAGGGCAGCACGTACGCGTGGACCGAGAACCCGCTCGGGATCAACGGGTACTACCTGGTCTCGCGCGGCGACAAGACGCCGTGGCGGCTCAAGCTGCGCTCGGCGTCCTTCAACAACATCCAGGCGCTGAGCGAGCTGCTGCCGGGGACGCTGGTCGCGGACATGGTGGCGATCCTGGGGTCGATGTTCTTCGTGGTCGGGGACATCGACAAGTAGGGCCGGCCGGGGGCGGCGGGGCGGGCGGTCAGGCCTTGTCGGCCTTCTTGTCCCCCTTCTTGTCCTGCTTGGCCGGGTTGGCCTGCTTGGCCGGGTCCTTGGCCGGGTTGTTCTTGGCCGGGTTCTTGACCGGGTTCTTGACCGGGTCGGCGGGGTGCGGGGCCACCTTGCGGTCGCCCTTGGTGGCGATCCGCTCCTCGCACAGCCGGGCCAGCACCGCGTACCCCTCGCGGCCCATCAGCTCGGTGAGCTCGGGGCGGTAGCTGACGTACACCGGCTCCGCGCCCTGGTGGGCCGCCGGGGCGCCGGTGCACCACCAGTGCAGGTCGTGGCCGCCGGGGCCCCAGCCGCGGCGGTCGTACTCGCCGATCGAGACCTGGAGGTAGCGGGTGTCGTCGGGGCGGTCGATCCAGTCGTAGGTGCGGCGGACCGGCAGCTGCCAGCAGACGTCCGGCTTGGTCTCCAGCGGCTCGCGGCCCTCCTTGAGCGCGAGCGCGTGCAGGGCGCAGCCGGCGCCGCCCGCGAAGTCCGGGCTGTTCACGAAGATGCAGGCGCCGTTGACCCGGCGGGTCTGGCGGTCGCCGTCCTCGTCCAGCATGGTGATGCCGCCGTCGGCGACGATCCGGCCCTTGGCGTCGGTGCCCTCGGCGAAGTTCTCCCACAGCTCCGGGGTCAGCCGGGCCGCGTGCGACCGGACGCGCTTCTCGTCGTCCTCGTCCGAGTAGTGGGCGCCCAGCGTGCAGCAGCCGTCCGACTCGCCGCGGCCCACGCGGATGCCGTGGCAGCCCTGGCCGAAGACGCAGGACCAGCGGGAGGTCAGCCAGGTGAGGTCGCAGCGGAAGACCTGCTCCTCGTCGGCGGGGTCGGCGAACTCGACCCAGGCGCGGGGGAAGTCGAGCGGGACCTCGTCGCGCGGGATCTCGCGGCGCAGGGTCGGCATCGCGAGGTCGACGGGGGCGGGGGAGGCCTCGGGCTTCGCCTTGGCCTTCTTCTTGGACGTTTCTGCTGGTGCCACCCGGCAAGGGTAGAGCTTCCGGGGGCGGGGGCGCGGTGGCGGGACCGGTGGTCGCGGCGTGTGGTGGTGGGGCCGCGTGGGGTGAGGGCGGGTCTGCGCGGGGTGAGGGCGGCGCGGCGTGAGGGCGGGGCCGCGCGGGGCGGGAACGGGGCGGCGCGGCGTGAAGGCGGGGCTGCGCGGGGTGAAAGCGGGGTGAAGAGGTCCGTCGGGCCCTGCGGTCGGGCGCGGCGGCGTGCCTAGGATGGCGGCCGGTCCGCTACGGGCCCGCGACGGGGAGGTACGGGGATGGCAGGCGGCAACACCGGGGCGTCCGGCCGCGCGGGCGGGGAGTTCGTCCTCAAGCCGTGGGAACTGCGCGGCGAGGGGCGGGAGTTCGAGAAGCTCGGCGGCGAGCTGGCGAAGGCCGTCACCGCCCTGGAGCAGGGCCTCGCCGCGCTCGGCGCTCCCTGGGGCGCGGACCAGCCGGGCAGCGGCTTCGCCGCCGTGTACGGGCAGGCGCGCGGTGAACTCGTCGACGGGCTACGGGGGTTGGCCGGCCGGGTGACCGGGGTCGGGGCCGGGCTGCACACGATGGCCGGGCGGACGGCGGACGCGGACAGCTCGGCGGCGAGCGGGTTCGGGGCGACGGCGGTGCCGGGCGCGGCGGGGTCGGCGGGGGCCCCGGGGGTCTCGCCGGTGACGTCCGCGGTGTACTCGACGGCGCCGGGGGCAACCCCGGGGGCGGTTCCCGCCGTCCCCGAGGACAGGCCGGTCTGACGGACCCGGCTCGATGGCTCGCTAGGGTTCGATGGCTCGCTAGGGGGAGAAGCGCGTGTCCCGGAAACTGCCCGAGGAACTGGTCCCGGTCCTGGCCCGGACCGGCCGGCCGTGGCCGCAGGCCGACGAGGAGGGCCTGCGCAAGGCCGCCGGAGTCTGGCGCGAGTTCGGCAAGGAGGCCGACCGGCTCACCCGCCGCTGCGGCGAGTCCGTCCGGCGGGTCACCGCCGACAACTCGGGCCACGCGGTCGAGGCCTTCGGCGCGTACTGGCAGAACTTCAGCGGCGGCGGCAAGGGCCACCTGGACGACGCGCACAGCGCGGTCGGGCTGGTCGCCGGGGCCTTCGACACGGCCGCGCGGGCCGTGGACACCTGCAAGGCCGAGATCATCGCGACCCTGCGGCAGCTCGCCGCCGACCTCCAGCAGGCCGAGCGGCAGGCGGCCGAGGCCAAGGAGGCGGCCGGCCGGATCGCGGCGGCGGCCGACGGCGATCCGGCGCGGAGCGGGGTGGTCGGCGGGCTGCGGAAGGCCGTCGGCGGCGTCGCGGCCGCGGTGGGCAACACGGCCACCGAACAGGTCGCGGCGGGTGTGGCGGCCGTCGCGGTCGAGGCCGCCGGGCTGAAGATCGGCGGACTGCTCGCCGAACTCGGCCGCGCGATGAAGGACGCCCTGTCCGGCGTGCTCAAGGAGCCGGCCGCCGTCGCCCTGCTGAAGCTCGGCACCGCGCAGGGAACGGGGGTCACCGCCGCCTCGTACCGCAGCGGCGCGTTCGACCCGCTCGCCGCCGGGTTGCCCGCCGCCCTCGGCGAACCGGGCGTGCTCGGGGCGGACGGCTCCGGGCTGGCCCTGCTCACGGGGAAGGACGGCAAGCAGCTGGTCGGCGTGCCGGGGCTGACGGTCAAGGTGGACGAGCACGGCAAACCCGTCCTCGGGCCGGACGGGCAGCCGGTCATCCTCCGCGCCGACGGCACGCCGGTGGCCGACGCCACCGGGCTGCTGGTCGTGCCCGGGCCGGACGGCAAGCCGGTGGTCGGGGTCGCGGACCTGGCCGTGCGGCTGGACGCGCACGGGCAGCCGGTGCTCACGGACGAGGAGGGCAAGGCGGTCCGGGGGGTGCCGCTCGCCGGGCTGACGCCGGGGGCGGCCGGGCCGGGTGGGGAGAAGCCCGGTGCCGACGTACCGGGTGGTGCGGGTGCGGGTGTGGCGCCCGGCGGTTTGGCGGAGCCGAAGGTGCCGGGCGTGGTGACGGTGGCCTCGGTCGCGGTGGCGGATCCGGGGGTGGTCGTCGGCGGGCCGGAGGCGGGGGTCGCGTCGGGTGCGTCGGGTGCGTCGGCGGGTGCGGGTGGGGCCGGGTACGTGAGCGGGGGTTCGCCGGGGCAGCACCGGGCGACGGGTGGTGGTGCTGTCGTCGGCGCCGGAGGTGGTGGCTGGGCGCCGTCGGCGTCGCCGTCCGTCGCCGCGCCGTCGGTTGCCGCGTCGGGTCGGCCGGGCGGCGGGTCGGCGGGTTGGTCGGACGGGGACTACCCGCTCCAGGCGCCTGCGGCCTCCTCGCACGGCGGTGGCGGTGGCGGCGGTGGCGGTGGCGGTGGGCCGGTCACCGTACGGACGGACTCGGTGAGCGCACCCGCCGCGCCGCCCGTCACCGCGCCGCCCGTCACCTCGCCTTCCGCCGGCGGCCCCGCGCACGTGACGGCGCCGGACGCCCCGCCGACGGTCCGACCGGTCGGCGTGCCCGGGCAGTTCGGGACTCCGGTGTACGGCGGCGGGTACCAGCCGGCCGGCCCGGTGAGCACCGTCGGGCCCGGACCGCTGGCCGGCCCCGGCGCCGGGCCCGTGAACGTGGCAGCACCGTACGGCAGCGGCGTGGGGCCGGGTGCGGGTGCGGCCGGTAGCCCCGGTGGCTCCGGCGCTCCCGGTGGTCCTGGCGCGCCTGGCGGTCCCGGAGGTGCGGGTGGCGTGGTGGGCGCGCCGGTGGCCAAGTCCCCGGTCGGCGCGGCGCAGCCCCCGGTCGTCGGACCGCCACCGGTCCACGCCGCGCCGCCGCCTCCCGCCGCGCCCCCGATCGTCGGGACCACCCCGGTGATCGGTCGGCCCGAAGCACACCCGGTGGACGCCCGACGGCGGGAGAGCGCGGCGGGCCTCGCGGACCCGGCCCTCGCCTGGGGCGCGGTCCCGGTCGCGACCGCCCACGCGATGGCGCTCCAACTCGCCCTGCGCGCACGGCGCGGAGCACAGCCGGAGGACCTGGCGGTCCGACCGCGCAGCATCGCCGACAGCCGTCCGTACGGCCTGCCGGGCGGGCTCGCGCCGGTCGACCCGGAGCACCAGGCCGAAGTCGAACGCCGCGCGCCCCGGGACGAGGACGGCCTGCCCGTCCGCCACCCCGATCCGGCGGCCGGCGGCTGGGCGGAGGCCGTCAACGACGGTGGCCACCGCGAACCGGGCCGGGCCAACAACAGCCTGGAGATCGCCCTCTCGGCGGTCGAGTGCTACACCGGCCGCCCGACCTGCGCGGCCCCGCGCATCCCCACCGAGGGCGACGCCGGCGAACGCGGCGGCCGCGACCGCGCCGAACGCGAACTCGGCGCCCTCTTCCGGGACCTGGGCGACGGCGGCCCGGCCTTCGACCGCCTCGCCGACGACCTCCGCCGCGCCGGACACGGCTCCCAGGCGCTGCTCCTCACCCTCGACGCCTACGGCCGCCCGCACGCCTGGAACGCCGTCAACCACCAGGACACCGTCACCTACCTCGACCACCAACTCGCACGCCAGGCCCCCACCCCCCTCCACCCCGCCACCCACGGCCTCTGGGCCATCGCCCTCACCCCCGAAGGCCGCCCCCTCCCCCTCACCCCCGCCGCCTGACCCCCACCCGCCACATCCCCCGGCTCCCGCACCAGAAGTCGGCCCGCCCGACTTCCTGTGCAGCCCGGCGCCTGGTTCTCGGTATCAGAGCGGAGCCCGCATCAAAGCCGGGGTGGCGCTCGCACCAGAAGTCGGCCCGTCCGACTTCCTGTGCGTGCCGCCGCGGCCGGTTTCGGCCCGGGCCGGGCCGAAATATGTAGACCGCCCGTCATATTCGCTGCCCGCTCGGGCGCGGTGCGTGCGCCAGAAGTCAGCCTGTCCGACTTCCTGTGCGGGCTGGGGTGGCTGGCGCGGGGTTGGGGCAGGCTTATGTAGACCGGTCTTCATAATTTTCTGGGGGTCCGCGCGAGAAGTCGGCGGGGTCGACTTTCTGTGCAGCCTGGCGTGCTGGTTCGCGGTGGGCTCGCGCTAGAAGTCGGCCCGTCCGACTTCTAGTGCGCACCGCTGCGGCCGGGTTCGGGCTGGGTCGGCCAAAATATGTAGACCGCCCGTCATATTCGCTGCCCGCTCGGGCGCGATGCGTGCACCAGAAGTCGGCCTGTCCGACTTCCTGTGCGGGTTGGGGTGGCTGGCGCGGGGGTTGGGGCAGATTTATGTAGACCGGTCGTCATAATTCGCCCCAGGTTTTGCGTGAGAAGTCGGTGGGGTCGACTTCCTGTGTGGCCTGGTGTGCTGGTTTGCGGTGCGCGCGCCAGAAGTCGGCCGGTTCGACTTCCTGTGCGGGGTGGGGCGGCCGGGTTTCGCGTTGTTGGGCGGGAGTATGTGGACCGGTCGTCATATTCCGTCCTGCGCCCTCTGCGTCAGAAGTCGGCCCCGCCGACTTCTAACGCGAGGGGCGCGGGTGTTGGGGGCGTAGGGTCGCGGGGAGTGGACGGGACGGGGGTGGCCGGGTGATTTCGCGGGCGCAGGCAGTGGAGGCGGGGCACCGGTGGATCAACGGGGATCTGCCGCAGGGCTCCGGTGCGGTGCGGCGGGTGTGCACCCACGAGTTCGAGCTCGGCTGGGTGGTGTGGGCCGAGCCCGCCCGGGTGGTGGTGGACCCGCGGACGGGAGAGCGGCGGGCGCCCGAGGAGGTGGGGGCGGCCTGCGCCGTGGTGGACCGGGAGAGCGGACGGTTCACGGTGTGGCCCTCGGTGCCGGTGGACGAAGTGGTCGGGCTGTACCGGGACTTCGTCGGCGCCGGCGGTTACGACCCGACCCTCCCGCCGGCGACCGGCCGGGGTGCCCGGGCCGAGCTGACCTACCGGGACGCCACCGGCGAGGAGCGCTCGCTGGCCCTGCGCTCCGCCGCGGGCCTGCCGCACCCGGCGCTGCGCGGCTGGTGGTGGCTGCGCGAGCAGGGCATCGCCGCCGAGGACGTGCTGGCCGTCCGGACCGACCTGCGGCCGAGCGCCCTGCCCGGCGGCTACTGGTCGTACGCGCTGGCCGCCGAACTGCCCACCGCCCGGATCGACTTCGAGCTCCCGTACGGCCCGCGCTTCGACCACCGGGCCGCCGCCGTACGGGCGCTGCCCGCGCCGCCGGACGGTCCGGCCCGCAACCGGGTGCCCTTCCCCCGTACGGCGCACAGCGCCCCCGACGAGCCCGACGCCGCGCTCGCCGCCCGGCTCGCGGAGCGGTTCGGCCCGGCGGGCGTCCAGCGCTTCGAGCCGGCCGACGTCGCCCGCGCCGAACTGCCCGGGGACACGGCCGCCCTGCTGCTGACCGTGGGCGTCCCGCTGGCCGTGCCGGGGTTCTTCGCACTGCACCACCCGGCCGCGGAGGCGATCGTCGACGGCACCCGCCAGGGCGCCGCCCTGCCCCCGCTCGCCGCGCACCTGGCCGAGCTCGGCCGCGGCACCCGGGTGGCCGAGCGCGAGCGCCTGGCGCTCGCCGGGCAGCTGCTCCTGGGCACGGACGGCTGGTCGCTGCTGGCCCTCGACCCGGTGGCCGGCGCCGTCCGCGCCGTCGACCCGGACTACGCGACCGCCCGCCACTGCAATGCGAGCCTGCGCGGCTTCGTCCGCTGCCTGGAGGTGTTCGCCGGCTGGTGGCCCGCCCTGCGCGGGCTCGACCCGGTGGCCGCGGGCGCGGCGGTGGACGCCCTGCAGCGCGCGCTGGCGGAGGCGGACGGCACGGTCTTCGCCGACCCGGAGAACTGGTGGGCCGTCATCGTGGAGCAGCTCTGGGACGGTCTGCTCTGACGGCCGGTCGACCAGCCGGTCCCCCCGGCACGGCCACCGCCCACCCCGGCACGGCCACCGCCCACCCCGGCGCGGCCACCGCCCACCCCGGCGCGGCCACCGCCCGCCTCGGCGCGGCCACCGCCCGCCCCGGCACGGTCACCGACCGCCCCCGGGCGGCCACTACCCCGGCGACACCCCCTCTCACCAGGGCCCGAATCGCGTAGCGTGGAGAGTTATGCGACTCGGTGTGCTCGACGTAGGTTCCAACACGGTCCACTTCCTCGTGGTGGACGCCCATCCGGGCGCTGCCCCGCTGCCCGCGTACTCGCACAAGGCCGAGCTGCGCCTGGCCGAGCTGCTGGACGCGGACGGTGCGATAAGCGAGGCCGGCATCGAGCGGCTGGTCGGCCACATCGCCTCCTCGCTGCGGGTCGCCGAGGACAAGGGCGTCGTCGACATCCTCCCGTTCGCCACCTCCGCCGTGCGCGAGGCCGCCAACGGCGAGGAGGTGCTGCGCAGGGTGACCGCTGAGACCGGCGTCGAGCTGCGCGTGCTCTCCGGCCAGGACGAGGCCCGGCTCACCTTCCTGGCCGTCCGCCGCTGGTTCGGCTGGTCCTCGGGCCGGCTGCTCAACCTCGACATCGGCGGCGGTTCGCTGGAGATCGCCTGCGGCCTGGACGAGCAGCCGGACGTCGCCTGCTCGCTGCCGCTGGGCGCCGGCCGGCTGACCGCCCGCTGGCTGCCGGGGGACGTCCCCGACCCGGACGGGCTGCGCGAGCTGCGACGGCACATCCGGGCGGAGCTCGCCGCCGTGGTCGGCGAGATCAACCGGCTCGGCCCGCCCCGGCACGCGGTCGCCACCTCCAAGACCTTCAAGCAGCTGGCCCGGATGACCGGCGCCGCCCCGGCCGACGCCGGCCCGTACGCCGACCGGCGGCTCACCCGCAGCGGGCTGGCCGCCTGGCTGCCCCGGCTGTCCGGCATGACCGTCGCCGAGCGCGCCCGGATCCCCGGCGTCTCCGAGGGCCGGGCCAAGCAGCTGCTGGCCGGTGCGCTGGTCGCCGACGCTGCGATGGACCTGTTCGGCCTGGAGGAGCTGGACGTCTGCCCGTGGGCGCTGCGCGAGGGGATCATCCTGCGCCGCCTGGACGCCATGGACAGCCCCGCCGACCGCCGCCGCCCGGCGCTCACCCCGTAAACCGGGCGCGCCGGGACGCCGGGCGCGCCGGGACGCCGGACGCGCCAGGACGCCCGGACGCCGGGACGCCCGGACGACCGACCGTCCCCGCGACAACGTGCCGATGGTCACTGCGCCGGTCATCCCACCCCGTTCACGGCGTGCTCCGCTTACGCTGTCTCCCGTGGTGCAACCAGCGGGCGAGGACGGAACGCAGGAGGGCCGCACTCCCGGGAGCGGGCAGTCGCGGCCGGACGGCCCGCGCCGCCGGCTCAGCAAGGCGGTCACGGGCGCCACCGCCGCCCAGGCCGCCAAGCAGGCCGCGAAGGCCGTCAAGGCCGCCCAGCGCACCGCGAAGACAGCCGCAGCGAAGACGGCCGCCGCGAAGACGGCAACGGCGAAGACGACCGAAGCCAAGGCGACCGCAACGAAGCCGGCGAAGTCGGCCAAGGCAACGAAGTCGGCCAAGCCGGCCAAGACGGGGCAGCCCACAACAACGTCGAAGCCCCCCGCCCCCAAGGAGACCCGCACCGCCCGCGCCGCCGGCGCCGCCAAGGCCGCCGTCCAGTCCGTCCGCTCGGTCAAGGCCGCCAAGCGCGACGCCGCCCGCCCGCCGCTGCTGCGCACCACCGACCGGCTGGTGCTGCCCCGGCACCCGGCCCTGCACATCCCCGACACCAAGGTGGTGCTGTCCACCGCCTCGGTGTACCCCGCGAGCACCGCCGTCGCCTTCGAGCTGGCCGCCAAGCTCGGCTACGACGGGGTCGAGGTGATGGTCTGGAACGACCCGGTCAGCCAGGACATCGACGCCCTGCGCCGCCTCTCCGACGCCCACCAGCTGCCCATCCTGGCCGTGCACGCGCCCTGCCTGCTGATCACCCAGCGGGTGTGGAGCACCGACCCGTGGACCAAGCTGGTCCGGGCCCGGGCGGCCGCCGAGAAGCTCGGCGCGAGCGCCGTGGTCGTCCACCCGCCGTTCCGCTGGCAGCGCCAGTACGCCCGCGAGTTCGTCGAGGGCATCGACCGGATGGCGGGCGAGACCGACGTCCGCTTCGCCGTCGAGAACATGTACCCGTGGCGCTACCGCGACCGCGAGATGCTCGCGTACGCCCCCGGCTGGGACGTCACCGAGGAGGAGTACCGGCACTTCACCATCGACCTCTCGCACGCCGCCACCTCCCGGATCGACACCTTCGCCATGGTCGAGCGGATGGGCGACCGGCTCGCCCACGTCCACCTGGCCGACGGCAGCGGCTCCGGCAAGGACGAGCACCTGATCCCCGGCCGCGGCAAGCAGCCCTGCGCCGAGCTGCTGGAGCACCTCGCCCGCACCGGCTTCGACGGCCACGTGGTGCTGGAGGTCAACACCCGCCGCTCGGCCTCCCCCGCCGAACGCGAGGCCGATCTGGCCGAGGCCCTCGCCTTCACCCGCTTGCACCTGGCCACCCCCTCGCGCGTACGCTGAGCCGTCCGGCCGGATCGGGCGCGAACCGCCCTGCCGAGGGGGAGAAGTGACGAAGGGTCAGAAGTTCAGCGAACTGCGCGACTTCCGCGAACTGGCCGGGAGCTTCGGCGCGGTGGCCGCCGCGTACGACCGCGGCCGCCCCGGCTACCCGGAGGAGCTGTTCGACGAGCTGGAGCGGCTCTGGGGCCGGACGCTCAAGGGGGCCACGGCCCTGGACGTCGGCGCCGGCACCGGCATCGCCACCCGCCTGCTGGCCGCCCGCGGCGCGGACGTCGTCGCCGTCGAGCCCTCCGCCGGGATGGCCGCGCAGTTCCGGGCCGTCTCGCCGCGGCTCCCGCTGGTCCGCGGCGGCGGCGACGAGCTGCCCTTCCACGACGGCTCCGTCGACCTGATCACGTACGCCCAGGCCTTCCACTGGACGCACCCCGAGCAGTCCGTCCCCGAGGCGATCCGGGTGCTGCGGGCCGGCGGCGCCCTCGCCACCTGGTGGAACATCTTCGACGAGGCCGTGCCCTGGGTGCGCGCCCGGGACGAGCGGCTGTCCGCCACGCTGTCCGGCCGCTACCACGGCTACCGCCGGGTCGACGAGCTGATCGCGCCCCTCGCCGCCGCCGGCCTGGAGGTCTCCCGCGCCGAGCTGCGCTGGCAGCGGCAGGTGCCCGTCGAGCAGGTGGTCGACAACCTCACCTCGCGCTCCTTCTTCGCCTCGCTGCCCCCGGAGCGGCGCGAACCGCTGCTCGCCACCGAGCGCGCGGCGCTGCTGGCGGAGTTCCCGGACGGACAGGTGGTCGAGCCGTACGTCCTCGACCTCACCGTGGCCGTCAAGCGGAGCTGACCCCGGGGTACAGGCAGCGCCCGCCGCCTGCCCGCATCGCGGACGGGCCGTCCGCCGGCCGGACGGCGGGCGTAGGCTCGGTACCCACAGCGGCCCCCGAACCCTCCCAGCGGCGGGGGCCGGCGAGAGCCCCGAAGGAGTGGAGCACAGTGCCCGAGCTGAGGTCCCGTACGGTCACCCACGGTCGCAACATGGCAGGCGCCCGGGCGCTTCTCCGGGCCGCCGGCGTAGCCCGCGAGGACTTCGGCAAGCCGATCATCGCGGTCGCCAACTCCTTCACCGAGTTCGTCCCCGGCCACACCCACCTCCAGCCGGTCGGCCGGATCGTCTCCGAGGCGATCAAGCGGGCGGGCGGCATCCCGCGCGAGTTCAACACCATCGCCGTGGACGACGGCATCGCGATGGGCCACGGCGGCATGCTCTACTCGCTGCCCTCGCGCGACCTGATCGCCGACTCGGTCGAGTACATGGTCAACGCCCACTGCGCCGACGCCCTGATCTGCATCTCCAACTGCGACAAGATCACCCCGGGCATGCTGATGGCCGCGCTGCGCCTGAACATCCCGACCGTCTTCGTCTCCGGCGGCCCGATGGAGGCCGGCAAGGCCACCCTGGTCGACGGCACCGTGCGCAAGCTCGACCTGGTCGACGCGATCTCCCAGGCGGTCAACGAGAACGTCTCCGACGAGGACATCGCGATCATCGAGGAGAACGCCTGTCCCACCTGCGGCTCGTGCTCCGGCATGTTCACCGCCAACTCGATGAACTGCCTGACCGAGGCGATCGGCCTCTCGCTGCCCGGCAACGGCTCGGTGCTCGCCACCCACACCGCCCGCAAGGCCCTGTACGAGCGGGCCGGGCAGACGGTCGTGGAGATCGCGAACCGCTACTACGGCGGCGACGACGCCTCCGTGCTGCCCCGCGCGATCGCCACCCGCGCCGCCTTCGAGAACGCCATGGCCCTGGACATCGCCATGGGCGGCTCGACCAACACCATCCTGCACCTGCTCGCCGCCGCCCAGGAGGCCGAGCTGGACTTCGACATGCGGGCCATCGACGCCGTCTCCCGCAGGGTGCCGTGCCTGTCCAAGGTCGCGCCGAACGGCTCGTACTACATGGAGGACGTGCACCGGGCCGGCGGCATCCCGGCCATCCTCGGCGAGCTGTACCGGGGCGGGCTGCTCAACCAGGACGTCCACACCGTGCACGCCGACTCGCTCGCCGAGTGGCTCAAGACCTGGGACGTGCGCGGCGGTTCGCCCTCCGCCGAGGCCGTCGAGCTGTGGCACGCCGCCCCCGGCTGCAAGCGCTCCGCCGAGGCCTTCTCGCAGTCCGAGCGCTGGGAGTCGCTGGACACCGACGCCGCCAAGGGCTGCATCCGCGGCGTCGAGCACGCCTACTCCGTCGAGGGCGGCCTGGCCGTGCTGTACGGCAACCTCGCCGAGGACGGCTGCATCGTGAAGACGGCCGGCGTGGACGAGTCGATCTGGACCTTCAGCGGCCCGGCCGTCGTGGTCGAGTCCCAGGAGGACGCGGTCGAGGCGATCCTCGCCAAGCGGGTCAAGGAGGGCGACGTCGTCGTCATCCGCTACGAGGGCCCCAAGGGCGGCCCGGGCATGCAGGAGATGCTCTACCCGACCTCCTTCCTCAAGGGCCGGGGCCTGGGCAAGGCCTGCGCGCTGGTCACCGACGGACGCTTCTCCGGCGGCACCTCGGGCCTGTCGATCGGCCACGCCTCCCCGGAGGCGGCCTCCGGCGGCACCATCGCGCTGGTCGAGGACGGCGACACCATCGCCATCGACATCCCCGGCCGCCGGATCTCCCTGGAGGTCCCGGACGAGGTCCTGGCCGAGCGCCGCCGCGCGCTGGAGGCCGCCGGCGGCTACCGGCCGAAGAACCGCGACCGCCAGGTCAGCCAGGCCCTGCGCGCCTACGCCGCGATGGCCACCTCCGCCGACAAGGGCGCCGTCCGCGACGTGTCCAAGCTCGGCTGAGCCCGTACGAACCAGGAGCCGGGCCCGTACGGAACCAGTCGCCGAGCCCGTACGAACCAGGAGGAGCCGTCCCGGCCGCGGGACGGCTCCTCCGGCGCAGGTGGCGGTCGGGTGATAATCGACGGCGTGAGCGAGCAGCCCCCCACCCCCGCCCCCACTCCCGCCGGAGCCCCCGAGCCGGAGCCCCTCCGCTGGTTCGGCACCAGCTGGCTGAACCGGGACAACGGCTACTGGCTGCGCCGGGTCGCGGTGTCGGTGGGCTCCCTGCTCGCGGCCGCCGCCGCGGTGCTGCTGCTGCGCTTCGGCGTCGAGGGCATCGCCCTCTCCGACAACGGCACCTTCCTCAACGGGCTGCTGACCGCCGCCATCGCGGTCTGCTCGATGATGGCCGTGCGGCGCACCTGGAAGGTGCTCACCGAGGGCAAGGACCAGCTGACCGGCTGGATGGCCGAGGACAGGTCGCTCGGCGCGGTCTGGCTGATCGGCGGGGCCGGCTCGCTGCTGGCCTACTTCGCCCGCAGCCTGGTCGAGGCGCCCGGCGAGGCGGTCCACCGGGCCGCCTACGAGCGGGCCGTCGCCCAGTACGAGAAGCGCCGGGCCGGCCGCAGCGGCCGACCCGGCGGGAAGCGCGGGCGCTGACGGCGGTCAGCTCCGGCTGGCGGTGCCGCACTCCTCGTTGTCCGGCGCGAGGTCCCTGCTCCGGTCGTACGGGTCGCGGGTCGGGCCGGTCGGCGTCGGGCCGTGGCTGCTGAACTGCTGGAACTGCGGGTGCAGGAAGCCGTCGTGGACGTTGCAGTCGCTGTTGCCCGCATCCCACCGGCGCTTGTCGAACACCAGCTTCTTCGCGTCGACCTTGTGGTTCTTCGGGTCGTAGAAGCGGATGTCGTCGACCTTGCGGACGATGGTGCGGGCCGTCCAGGTGCTGCCGGTGTTGTCGGAGGCCGGCGCGACCAGGCCGGTCGGCGCGACCAGGCCGGCCGGAGCGGCGGTGGCGCCCGGCGCGGTGTCCGGCGTGCGGCGGCGGGACGAGGCCAGCTTCTCCGCGTCCGGGCCCGGCTGCAGCGGGTAGACGAAGGTGAAGTCGGTGTGCACCAGCACGCCCCCGGCGCCGTCCCCCTCGAAGCTGATCCGGCCCTGCACCTTCACGGTGCCGCCGACCAGGGCCGCCTCGCGCGGATCGAACCGGGTGAACCAGTCGGTCGGGTCGGTGTCCTTGGCGGGGTGGTCGAGGGCGGCGACGGCGGTGGCCCGGTCCTCGCGGTCGAGCATGGCCAGGGCGGACTCCGGCCGGGCTCCCGCGATCACCTGGGGATCGAGGTTGGCGGCCGTCAGGTAGGTCCTGACCGACTGGAGCTGGGCGGCGACCTCGTCCGCGGAGAAGACGCCGACGGCCTTGGCCTCGGGCAGGACGAACGCCTCCGCGCCGTTCGGCCAGCCCTCGGCGGGGGACCCCTTCCAGGGGTGGTCGACGGTCGGCTGGTCGTCGGGGGTGGCCGGCGGTGCGGCGGTCGGCCTGGCGGTCTCCGGGGCGACGGTCGGCGCCGGGGCGGTGGCCGGGGTGCTCGTCGCACCGTCGTCGGAGTACCACCGGCGCAGCCCGTCGATGTTCAGCGCGGCGAGCCCCACCGCGGTGGCCAGCGCCACGAACAGCGGTGCGGACCAGGTGCGGCGGCGCGGGCGCGGGTTGCCCCACGCGTCGACCGCCGGGCCCGCGGGCCTGCGGCCGAAGCGGCGCTTCGGCTTCGCCGGGCCGTCGTTGACCGAGCGGCGGCCGCCCGGGTCGTGCGGCGGGGTGTGCTTCCACCGGGCGGACAGCATGCGGGTGCGCCCCGCCGGTTCCTTGACGGTGGCGTTGCGGACGAACTCCTCGTCCAGGACGAGGTCGGCGAACGGGTCCCTCGCGCCCGTCCCGGACGGGTCGGACCCGCCCGGCTCGTCGCCCCGGGAGGGGCGCGGTTCCGGATCTTCGGCTATCGGCATCGCGCCAGTATGCCGACGGGGTGTGACGATCCGCCGATCGGGGGCACACCTTCCGGTGGACGCGGGTGCGCGGCGCGCGGGGCCGGTGCCTTTCGTCCGGGAACGCGCCGGTGCGGGCGCCCGCTCAGTCCTTGCCGCGGGCCTGCTTGACCGAGCCGACCACCCCGGCGATCGCCAGCAGCAGGCCGGCCGGCAGCAGCGAGAGGAAGAAGGCGCCGAACAGCCCCTCGTCGCCGAGGAACAGCTGGGCCAGGGTGTTCAGCGCCAGCAGCCCGCCGGCCGCCGGGAGGGCCGACTGCCAGGGGTGTTCGTTCGCCCACCGGCCCAGCCGCCGGTCGGTGGTGTCGCGCCGCAGCCGGCCGCCGACGGTGCCGACCAGGAAGAAGAAGAACAGGCCCCAGCCGGCCGGTGAGGCCAGCATGCTCAGCGACCAGTCCCCGGAGACCGCCTCGATCCCCAGGGCCGTCGCCCCCACCACCGCACCGACCCCCGCGGCGGTCCGCCACGGGCCCACGGTCGCCGAGGCGACGGCGAGTTGCCGGTTCTCACGTCGGGACATTTCGTCGTGTGCCATGGCTCCACGGTGCGCCCGCCGGAGCCCGGAGGCCATAGGGGAAACCCCGGACTTTTCTCCCTAGGGGCAAAGGCCTTCAGGGGCGTCGGGCCGTCCGCTCCGTGGCCGTGGCGACCACGGAGCGGACGGTCCCCGCGCCGGCCGCCGCCCGGTGCGAGGATGGCCGCAGTACCGAGGCAAGGAGCGGACCATGGGCAGCAGCGCAGCACACGGACAGAAGATCGCCTTCCTGGGCACCGGCAAGATCGGCGAGGCCCTGCTCTCCGGTCTGCTGCGGGCCGGCAAGGACCCGGCCGACGTCCTGGTGACCGCCCGCCGCCCCGAGCGCGCGGCCGAACTCGCCGACCGCTACGGCGTGGTGGCCGTCTCCAACACCGAGGCCGCCAAGCTCGCCGACACCCTGATCCTCGCGGTCAAGCCGCAGGACATGGGCACCCTGCTGGAGGAGCTGGCCCCGCACGTCGGCGCCGACCGGCTGGTGATCTCGGCCGCGGCCGGCATCCCCACCGCCTGGTTCGAGGAACGGCTGGCGGCCGGCACCCCGGTGGTCCGGGTGATGCCCAACACCCCGGTCCTGGTGGACGAGGGGATGAGCGTCATCTCGGCCGGCTCGCACGCGGGCGAGGAGCACCTGGCGCGCGCGGAGGAGATCTTCAGCTCGGTCGGCAAGGCGCTGCGGCTGCCCGAGGCCCAGCAGGACGCGGCCACCGCGCTGTCCGGCTCCGGCCCGGCCTACTTCTACTTCCTGGTCGAGGCGATGACCGACGCCGGCATCCTGCTCGGCCTGCCCCGGCAGGTGGCGCACGACCTGATCGTGCAGTCCGCGATCGGCGCCTCGGTGATGCTGCGCGACTCCGGCGAGCACCCGGTGAAGCTGCGCGAGGCGGTGACCTCCCCGGCCGGCACCACCATCGCCGCGATCCGCGAGCTGGAGAACCACGGGGTGCGGGCCGCGCTGCTCGGCGCCCTGGAGGCGGCCCGGGACCGCTCCCGGGAGCTGGCCTCCGGCGGGAAATGACCCCTGCGCGACCCCTCCCGCAATCGCGGCGCACCCCCTACGCTCTCGCCAACATCGTTCTACCGGCCGGTAGTCGGGCGGCGAGGCCGGTCCGGAGTCCGCGTGGAGGTCCGCTTGAGTGGTGCACCGCCCCGGATCCCGTCCGGCCTGCGCGCCGGGCGGGCCGCGCTCGCCGTCGGCTTCCTGCTCCAGGGCACCGTCTTCGCCCTGTTGGTCACCTGCATCCCGGAGATCCAGCACCGGTACGGGCTGAGCGACGGGCTGCTGCCGGTCTTCCTGGCCGCGGTGCCGGTGCTGGCCGGGGTCGGTTCGATCGCCTCCGAGCAGGTGGTGAAGCGCACCGGCGCGCGGGCCGTGCTGCGGGTGGTCCAGCCCGCCGTCTGCCTCTCCCTGGCGGCCGCCGGGCTGGGCGGCACGCTGTGGCAACTCGCCCTGGCGCTCGGCGCGTTCGGCCTGCTGGTGGGCGCGCTGGACGCCAGCATGAACATGCTCGGGGTGGGGCTCCAGCACCGCTACGGCCGCTCCATCATGATCGGTTTCCACGCGGCGTTCAGCCTCGGCGGGATCCTCGGCGCGGCCCTGGCGGGCCTCGGCTCGCACTACGGCCTCGGGCTGCCGGTGCTGTTCGGCGCGGCCGCCGCGGTGATCGCCCCGCTCGCCCTGCTGACCGGTACCTTCTTCGCCGGCCCGGCCGAACTCGGCGACGCCGTCCGGGAGGCGGCCGAGGCCGCGGCCCGGTCCGTCCCCTGGCGTCCGCTGCTGCCGCTCTGCCTGGCGATGGCCTTCGCGTACATCGCGGACGCCTCGGTCTCCAACTACAGCGTCAAGTACCTCACCGACGGGCTGGGCAGCCCGGAGGACCTCGCCAAGCTCTCCTACCTCGGCTACATGGTCGCGATGCTGCTCGGCCGCGCGCTGGGCGACCGCGCGGTGCAGCGCTTCGGCGCCGTCCCGGTGGTCCGCGCCGGTGCCGCGCTGGCCGCGCTCGGCTTCGGGGCGGCCGCGGTCGCGCCCACCGCCTGGGCGGGCATCGCCGGCTTCACCGTGCTCGGCTTCGGCATCTGCGCGATCATCCCGCAGGTGTTCGCGGCCGGCGGCCGGCTCCTCCCGGCCGACTCGGACGCCGCGGTGGCCCGGCTCAACCTCTTCAACTACGTGGGTTTCCTGGTCGGTTCGCCGTTGGTCGGGGCGATCGCGGACGCGAGCTCGTACCGCTGGGCGCTGCTCGCCCCGATGCTGCTGGTGCTCGCCGTCCTGCCGCTGGCCGACCGCTTCGCCCCGGCGCCGGTGCGGGCGGCGGCCCCCGCCGTCGGGTGACGGCGGGGGCGGTCGACGGGGCGTGGGGTCAGCTGATCACGGTCTGGAGCTCGGGCAGCCCGTAGGTCCAGCCCTGGTCCTTGGCCGCGGTGGTGCCGCCCACCTGGCCGAACTCGTAGTAGACGTACGGCGCCCAGTTCAGCGTGTACGGAGCGGTGCCCCACGGCGGGGTGTCGGTGATCTTCACGGTGAGCGTGACGCTCTTCGTCGCCCCCGGCGCGATCGGCGCGTTGAAGTGGAAGTTGGCGCTGTTCCCGTTGGTCACGCAGTCGGTGGTGTCACCGGCGCAGCCGGTGATGGTGAACGCTCCGGCCTGGGTGTTGGCCGGCCAGGTCGGCTGGACGGACTCGTAGGCGAAGTAGATGGGGGCGTTCTCGGAGTTGGTGAGGGACAGGGTCAGGGTCAGCTGGTCTCCCGCCTTGGCCGTCGACTTGTCGACCGCGAACGCGGTGCCGCTGACCGCGGCGGAGGCCGGCTGGGCGGCGAAGAACACGCCGAATCCCAGGAATGCAGCGAGAATTACCCCAAGGCGTTGCACGCTGAATGGCTTCATGGCGGAGAGGATATGGAGCAGCGGAGCGTTTGTCTGCACCCCCTCGACACCCGCCTCCACAGCTGCCCCACAACTTCCGCGGCTTCGTCGCGCACCTGCCGTCCGGCGGTCCCCACGGGCATCGCCCCGGCGCCCTGGCGGCGGTCCGGCCGCCGTCACCCGCTACGGTGGAGGCCATGCCCGAAGCCGAGCGTGACATCCCCTGCGGCCTGCACCTCTTCTGGGACGAGGCGGTCACCGCCTACGACTTCGGCCCGGGCCACCCGATGGACCCGGCCCGGCTGGCCCTCACCATGCGCCTGGTCGAGGCGCTCGGACTGGACACCGCGCCCGGCGTGACCGTCCGCTCCGCGCCGCCTGCCGGCGAGTCCACCCTCCGGCTGGTGCACACCCGGGAGTACGTCGAGGCGGTCCGCGACGCCGCCGCCCACCCCGAGCGCACCGACCCGCTGCACGGCCTCGGCACCGACGACACCTGGTCCTTCCCGGCCATCCACTCGGCCTCCGCGCTGATCGCCGGCCAGTCCGTGGCGGCCGCCGAGGCGGTCTGGCGCGGCGAGACCCCGCACGCCGTCAACTTCACCGGCGGGCTGCACCACGCGATGCCCGGCAAGGCCTCCGGCTTCTGCATCTACAACGACCCGGCGCTGGCCATCGCCCGGCTGCTCGAACTCGGCGCCGAGCGGGTCGCCTACGTCGACGTGGACGTCCACCACGGCGACGGCGTCCAGGCGGCCTTCTGGAACGATCCCCGGGTGCTCACCGTCTCGCTGCACGAGCACCCCGCCACGCTCTTCCCGCAGAGCGGCTGGTCGATCGAGACCGGTGGCGAGGACGCCCCCGGCTCGGCCGCCAACCTGCCGCTGCCCGCGGGCACCGGCGACGCCGGCTGGCTGCGCGCGTTCCACGCCCTGGTGCCCGAACTGCTCGACGTCTTCCGGCCACAGGTCCTGGTCACCCAGCACGGCGCCGACACCCACCTGGAGGACCCGCTCGCCCACTTCGCCGTCACCGTGGACGCCCAGCGGATGGTCGCCGAGGCGCTGCACGACCTCGCCCACCGGTACGCCGGCGGCCGCTGGCTGGCGACCGGCGGGGGCGGCTACGCGGTGGTGGACGTCGTCCCGCGCACCTGGACCCACCTGGTCGCCACCGCCGCGGCCAGGCCCGTCGACCCGACCACCGAGACCCCCGAGTCCTGGCGCGCCGAGGTCTACCGCCGCACCCGCCGCCCGGCCCCGCTGCGGATGACCGACGGCGCCCGCCCGGTCTGGCGCGACTTCGACTCGGGTTACGATCCGGCCGACCGGCTCGATCAGGCCATCCTCGCCACCCGCCGGGCGGTGTTCCCCCAGCACGGGCTGCTGGCCTGAACCCGTCGCCCCGGCGGCGCCGCGCCCGGGCCGTGCGTACGCGGGGCGGTGCCATCCGCCGATCGGCTACGTACTGCAACAGTCCTATCTCTCACCGTACGAGGACTGCACTTCCCCTCTTCCCACTGGTACCACCCATAACTACTCTGGGGATACACGTGTGCCGGTGGAGTCACCGGAGGGGAAGCCGGTGCCTTGCACACGGGTAAGGGTCGGGTGATGGTCACATGAGTTCCGTCGAGCGCCCCCTTCAGGAAGTCGTCTTCCTGACCGTGGCGGAGGTCGCCGCGGTCATGCGGGTGTCGAAGATGACGGTGTACCGGTTGGTGCACAGCGGAGAGCTGCCGGCCATCCGGGTCGGACGGTCCTTCCGGGTGCCCCAGCAGGCGGTGCACGAGTACCTCAAGGAGTCCTACGTGCGGCTCGAGAGCGCGTAGCGGCGGCGCGCGGGCGCGGGTCCCACCCCGGTGGGGCCCGCACCCGTTCGCCGGGGATTTCCCCCGAGTTCTCCGGTTGCCGGGGGCGCGATTTACAGCCCCGGGCAACCGGAAGGTAGGCTAGGCCCTCACGTCAGTCGTATGGACTCCGTCTCTCACGGGCGAGAGTCTCAGTGAGCGAGGGTTGTTCCGTGGGCTCTGTCATCAAGAAGCGTCGCAAGCGTATGGCCAAGAAGAAGCACCGCAAGCTTCTGAAGAGGACCAGGGTCCAGCGTCGCAACAAGAAGTAACGCCTGAGCCTGCGCCTCGGCCCCGCCTCCGCGGGGGTCACCCGCGCACTCGCGTACAGCGGCGCAGGAAGAACTGATCGGCCCCGCCCTCGCGGGGTTCAGGCGTTCCACCGCCCGTCCAAGCCCTCCGCGGCCTGGGCGGGCGGTGTCGTTTCCCGGCCCGGTGGGGCGGCGCGGTACGGTGCACGCAGGCCGCTCGGGCCGAGGAACGGGGGTGCAGCACCGTGGGCGTGGTCGTGCTCGTCACCGGCGTGGCCCGCCATCTCGGTGCCCGCTTCGCCGCCGAGGTCCGCCGCCGCCCGGGCGTGGACCTGGTGGTCGGCGTGGACGTGCAGCCGCCCCGGCTGCCGCCCGAGGAGCCGGTCGGCCCGGCCGCCCCGTACCGCTTCCACCAGCTCGACCTGCGCCGTCCGGCGCTCTCCCGGGTGCTCGCCGAGCACCGGGTGGACACCGTGGTGCACCTCAGCGTCAGCGCCACCGGCCTGGGCTCCACCAACCGCTCCGCGGTGAAGGAGTCCAACGTGATCGGCACCATGCAGCTGCTCGGCGCCTGCCAGAAGGCCCCCGGGGTGCGCCGGCTGGTGGTGAAGTCCACCACCGGCGTGTACGGCTCGGCGCCCCGCGACCCGGCGGTGTTCAGCGAGCGGATGCAGCCCAAGAACCCGCCCGGCGGCGGCTTCGCCAAGGACGCGGCGGAGGTCGAGGGGTACGTGCGCGGCTTCGCCCGGCGCCGCCCGGACGTCGCGGTGACGGTGCTGCGCTTCGCCAACATCGTCGGCCCGGACACCGACACCCCGCTCAGCGAGTACTTCGCGCTGCCGGTGCTGCCGACCGTCCTCGGCTACGACCCGCGGCTGCAGTTCGTGCACGAGGACGACGCCGTCGCGGTGCTCTGCCGGGCCGCCGGCGAACCCGAGCCCGGCACCGTCAACACCGGGACCTTCAACGTGGCGGGGGACGGCGTCCTGCTGCTCTCCCAGTGCGCCCGCCGGCTCGGCCGGCCCACCCTGCCGCTGCTGCTGCCCGCGGTCAGCTGGATGGCCGTGCTGGCCCGGCAGACCCGGCTGGTGGACGTCTCGCCCGAGCAGCTGCGGCTGCTCACCCACGGCCGGGTGGTGGACACCTCGCGGCTGCGCGACACCTTCGGCTACCGCCCGGCGTTCAGCACCCCGGAGGCCTTCGCCGACTTCGCCGCCGCCCGGGGGCCGGGCCTGCTGCCGCCCGCGCGGCTGGCCGCCGTCGCCGACCGGCTGACCGCCCTGCTCGGCCCGGAAGGCGCCGCGCCCGTCGGGCCGCCCACCGGGCCGGACGCCGTACCGAACCGCCCCCGCCGACCGAGGAGCTGAACCCGCGATGAGTGCCGCAGCCGAGAACGCGCCGGGCGAGGCCAAGGTCATCCCGATCGAGTCCGCCCCCAGCTGGACCTCGCCCGAGGGGCCGAAACTGGCCGACCGGCTCGCCGACGCCGTCGGCGGGGCGCTGTCCGGCCCGCTCGGCCCGGCCGCCACCCGGCTGTTCGGCAAGGGCTGGGAGGGCCGCGCCGCCGAGCGCCTGGCCTTCCTGCGCCGCCGGGTGACCGGGGACTACGAGGTGGACGCGTTCGGCTTCGACCGGGAGCTTACCGAGGAGGTGCTGCTCTCGCTGCTGCGCCCGCTGGCCGAGAAGTACTTCCGGATCGACGTCCAGGGCGTGGAGAACATCCCGGCCGAGGGCGGCGCGCTGATCGTGGCCAACCACTCCGGGACGATCCCGCTGGACGCCCTGATGACCCAGGTGGTCATCCACGACCACCACCCCGCCCGGCGGCACCTGCGGATGCTCGCCGCCGACCTGGTCTTCGTGCTGCCCGGCGTCAACGAGCTGGCCCGCAAGGCCGGCCACACGCTGGCCTGCAACGAGGACGCCCAGGCCCTGCTGGAGCGCGGCGAGGTGGTCGGGGTCTGGCCGGAGGGCTTCAAGGGGATCGGCAAGCCGTTCTCCGAGCGCTACAAGCTCCAGCGCTTCGGCCGCGGCGGCTTCGTCGCCTCGGCGCTGCGGGCGGGGGTGCCGATCGTGCCCTGCTCGATCGTCGGCGCCGAGGAGACCTACCCGATGATCGGCAACGTGAAGACGCTGGCCCGGCTGCTGGGCCTGCCGTACGTGCCGGTCACCCCGACCTTCCCGTGGCTGGGCCCGCTCGGGATGCTGCCGCTGCCGACCAAGTGGACGATCCGCTTCGGCGAGCCGATCGCCACCGACGCCTACCCGGCGGAGGCGGCGGACGACCCGATGCTGGTCTTCGACCTGGCCGACGAGGTCCGCGAGACCATCCAGCACACCCTCTACCAGCTGCTGGTGCAGCGGCGTTCGGTGTTCTTCTGACGGCTGCCGTCCCGCTGCGCGGGTACGGCCCGCGGGTACGACCTGCGGGTACGGCGAGGGCCCGGCGGATATCGCACTCCGCCGGGCCCTCGCGGCCTGTGGTCAGCCGCCCAGGATGCGCAGCCCGGGCAGCAGGTCCGGGAGCAGCGGGGGCACCTCGACGCCCTGCGGCTGGGCCGCGTTCGGGGTGCTGGGCGTGGCCGACTGCGGTGCCTGCGGCGCGGCCGCGTCGGCGCTCGGCGAGGGCTTGGTGCCGGTGAGCCCGTTGGTGAGGCCGCCGACCAGGCCGTTGACGGCGTCCGGCGCGCTGCTGGGCAGGGTGTCCGGCAGGACGCCGCCCTTGCCGGAGGCGCCCGAGCCGGGGTTGGCCGGGGCGTGCTCGGTGGCACCGGGGCGGTTGCCGGCGGCGCCGGAGCCCGGGGCCTGGCCGCTGCCGGCCGTGCTGCCGGAGCCGGCGGCCGGGGAGCCGGCCGAAGGACCACCGGTCGAGTCGGACGAGCCGCCGCCCGCTCCGGAGCCGGCCGTGCCACCGCTCTGCGCGGAGGGCAGGACCAGGCGCAGGGGCGCGACGTCCTCGCTTATGTCGTCGAAGAGCCGGTTCACCAGGTCGGCCTGCCGGGTGAGCTGGACGGGCAGCCTGCCCTGCAGCTCGCTCCACCGGCCGTCCTCGTCGTGGGCGAAGCCGGCCAGCGCCCGCATCGGGTCGAGCGAGCCGTTGCTGCGGTAGACCGAGCGCAGCAGCTCCCGGCCCTTGAGGGCGTCGGCGTGCATGTCGTCCAGGGCGCGGCGGACCTGGTCGACGGTGGCCGGGCTGAGGGCGCCGGCCTGACCGGTGCGGCCGACCAGGGTCTTGGCCTCGCCGAGCCGGGTGGCGGCGTTGTCGAGCAGCAGCTCGCCGCGCTCGGAGTCGGAGCCCGCGAAGTCGAGCCGGAGCCCCTCCAGCCCGCGTTTGAGGCCGTACAGCGTGTCCCCGGGGAGGGCGTTGGAGCTGGCCGCGGCGGCGCCGGCCAGGCTGCCGACGGCGAGCCCGGCGACCAGCCCGCCGATCGCGAACCGGCGGCTCCAGCGGCCGCGCGGTGCGGTGCGGACCGCCCGGCGGCGGCGCTGGCGGGGCACCTGGGCACCCGTCCCGCCGGCGAAGGCCTGCTCGAACGCGGCCATCAGCTGGGCGCGTTGGACCGTGCGGACCTCCCGGTCCAGCGCCGGCCCGGGCAGCGCCCCCAGCGCGTCGGTCAGACCGACCAGTTCGGCCATCGCGACCGGCCCGGCGCCGGTGGCGGCGTCGTCCGATCCGGCGCCGGCCGCAGCGCGTTGCTCCGCCTGGTGGGCCTCCAGCACCTCGGCGAAGGCCTTCGCCCGCCGGTGCTCCAGCACGTTTGCCGTCACGGGCCACACCTCCCTTCGTCGTTGTCGACACCCCGGCCCGCCGGACGGTTGCCCCGGCTGGCCAAAGCCACTCCATCGGGTGATAGGCCGCAATTCGACTTGACCGTACGCCTGGTGGAGGCTTGCACGCTGGCCAACGAGCGGTACGGCTGGTCGGTTACGCACGGCTGATCATCGGACCTACCGTTCACCCTGACGTGTCGGCCGGGCGCGAACGGTGACGGCCGGCCGGGGCGTATGGGGCCGGTGCCGTCCGCGGCCCGGCTCATCGCGCGTCGGGCGGGAGCAGCCGGGCCAGGGTGCGGACGGCGCGGTACTGGAGCGTCTTGATGGCGCCCTCGTTCTTGCCCATGATCCTGGCCGTCTCGGCCACCGAGAGCCCCTGCAGGAAGCGCAGGGTGACGCACTCCTGCTGCTGCGGGTTGAGCCGGCGCACCGCTTCCAGCAGGGCGGCGTTGGAGAGCGACTCCAGCACCGACTCCTCCGGGCTGCGCTCGCACTCGTTGGAGTCGAGCATCTCGCCGGTGGTGACCTCCAGCCGGAAGCGGCTGGACTTGAAGTGGTCGGCGACCAGGTTGCGGGCGATGGTGACCAGCCAGGCGCCGAAGTCCCGGCCCTGCCAGGTGAAGGTGCCGATCCGGCGCAGGGCGCGCAGGAAGGTCTCGCTGGTGAGGTCCTCGGCGGTGGCCCGGCTGCCGACCCGGTAGTAGATGTACCGGTAGACGGTGTCCGCGTAGTGGTCGTAGAGCCGGCCGAAGGCCTCGCTCTCACCGGCCTGGGCCCGCTCGACCAGCTCCATGATCGGGTTGTGCTCGGACTCGTAGCCGGGGCTGGGCGCGGTCCGGGTGCGGCCCCGGCCGGCCCCGGCGCTGCCGGTGCGGCCGCGCGAGCCGGTGCCGGCCGAGCCGGCGGCGGTGGTGCGCAGCGCCAGGCCGACCGGTTGCGGCTGGCCGAACGATCCTCCAGCCAGGGAGAGTTGGGGGGAGGCGGCGAACTGGCTGCAGAGCAGGGTGCGCAACAGGTCCAGGCCGGTGGAGATCTGCCGCTCGGCGGTCGGCCGGCCGCGGAGGCCGGTGCGGGGGCGCAGGGGCGCGGACGACGGGCGGGAGGGTGCAGGCGCGTCGTTCCGGACGGGTGGGTACACGGGACTCCCAGAGGCAGAACTGTGGACGGATCACCTCCGCCTGCGCGGAGAGCACGTCCCGAAGCGTCCGTTCGAGCGGGACGCGTGGTGACGTGCATCCAGGAGAGAATAACGCTTTGTGCAATGACAGCTACACCGTGTGGTCGAAGTGGTCGTTTGGGATCCATTTGTTGTGCATGTTCGGCTGACATTGACCGGTGCTGTCATCGTTCATCCGGCTCAACGTGATCGAACGGGTGCCCAGGGTGACCAATTCGGCGGCCCGATGGGCGGTTTCCCAGCCTTGGGGCTCGGCAATCCCCGACTTTCCCGGCCTGGCGAACGATCAGAACCGGTCACCGGCCGACAAGTTCGCGCAATCGGTCCGGACTGTCGTGCGGTGAAGGGGAGTTCGCCCGTACGAGGGGCCAGGTCAGAGGCCTTGTTGACGCCCGCTCACTCTCCGGGGCGAGCCCGCCCGGACGGCCTTCCGGTGGCCTTCGGGCGGCCTCCGGCGGTCCTGGCGCGGGGAGTTGGGGCGCGGTGGGGTTCAGGCGCGGCGGCGCCGGTGCAGCGCCACCCCGGCCGCCGCCGCGCCGGCCAGCACCCCGAGCGCGGCCGCCGCCGGCAGCCCCACCCGGGCCGCCTTGCGCCCGGTCCGGAAGTCCCGCACCCGCCAGCCCTGGGCCCGGGCGTGGCGCCGCAGCGCACCGTCCGGGTTCACCACGTACGGGTGGCCGACCAGCGAGAGCATCGGGATGTCGTTGGCCGAGTCGCTGTAGGCGGCGCAGCGGTCGAGGTCGAGGCGTTCGCGCCGGGCGAGCGCGCGGACGGCGGCGGCCTTGGCCGGGCCGTGCAGCAGGTCGCCGACCAGCCGACCGGTGTACCGGCCGTCCCGGGCCTCGGCGACGGTGCCCAGCGCGCCGGTCATGCCGAGCCGCCGGGCGATGATCCGGGCCACCTCCAGCGGGGCGGCGGTGACCAGCCAGACCCGCTGGCCGGCGTCCAGGTGCATCTGGACCAGGGCGCGGGTGCCCGGCCAGATCTTGTCCGCCACCACGTCCTCGAAGATCTCCTCGCAGATCGCCTCCAGGTCGGCGGTGGGCTTGCCGGCCACGATGCCGAGGGCGGACTGCTTGGCGTCCGAGATGTGCTCCGGGTCCTCGGCGCCGTGCAGCCGGAACCAGGCCTGCTGCCAGGCGAAGCGGGCGATGTCGCGGCGGGTGAGGAAGCCGCGGCGGTAGAGGCCGACGCCGAGGTAGAAGATCGCGGCGCCGCGCAGGATGGTGTTGTCGCAGTCGAAGAAGGCGGCGGCGCGGGGGTCGTCCGGGTCCGGGGTGTGGTTCTCGGCCGGGGCCTTGGGGGCCTTGCCCGGCTTGGCCGCGGCCGGCGCGTCCGGCTCGGCGGCGGGCTCGGGCTCGGGCTCGGCCCGCAGCGCGGCCTCGGCCGCCTCGGCCGCGGCTTCGCCGGCCAGGGCGCTCCGCTCGCTGCTGGAACGCCTTGCCTGGGTGAGCCTTCGGAGCACGGCCATGTCATCGAGGATAGCCAGCCGGCCGCCCGCCGACCGTGACGGAGCCGTGCCCGCGAGGTGAACAGCTCCACCAGGTCAGGAGCACCCCGGAGGCGAACGGGCGAATCCCCGCCCCGAGCCGAAGGGGTGCGCCGGTACCGAAAGGGAGAAGCGAGGGAGCGACGTAGGAGCGAGGGAGCGCCGACCGTCGGCACCGGACCAGGAGCGCCCCGGAGGCGAGCGGGCGAATGACGGAGAATGGCCCGGTGACCCCACTGCTGCGACGTAAGAGCCCCAAGCCCGCGGACCGGACCGTGACCCTGGTCGGCAAGCCCGGCTGCCACCTGTGCGACGAGGCCCGCGAGGTGATCCTCCGGGTGACGGGCGACCTGGGGGCGTCCTTCGAGGAGCGGGACATCACCCAGGACGAGGAGCTGTACCGCCGCTACTGGGAGCAGATTCCGGTCACCCTGATCGACGGCCGCCAGCACGACTTCTGGCGGGTCGACGAGCGCCGGCTGCGCACCGCCCTCGGCGGCTGAGCGCGGCCCGAGAGCGGTCCGAGCGCGGCCTGACCGGGCGTTCGTCCGTACACCGACCCCCCGCCGATCGGCGGGGGCGGTTCGCCGAATCGTTGCCAAAGACACTCCGTTCCGGCGTCGGGCGGCCCCGGTTGGTCGGCTTACGATCGAACGCGTTTGCGCCCGAGGGGGGCTGAGCACACGAGGAGTGCGCCATGCTTCCCGGCCCGACCCCTGGGACGCCCCGAGCCCCGAAGGGGACCGGGGGCTTCGCCGTGGTGGACGTGGAGGCGACCGGCCGCAGCCCGTGGCGGCACCGGGTGGTCGAGGTCGCGGTGGTGCTGCTCGACGAGCGGCTCCGCCCCGAGGGGGAGTTCGCCACCCTGCTGGATCCGCTGGGCCCGGTCGGCCCGACCCACGTCCACCGGATACGCCAGAGCGACGTCGAGGGCGCCCCGCGCTTCCGCGAGATCGCCCCGCGGCTGCTGGAGCTGCTGGCCGGCCGGGTGCTGGTCGGCCACCACGTCAGCTGCGACCACGCCTTCCTGGACCGCGAGTTCGCCCGGATCGGGGTGCCGCTGCCGCCCGTCCCGCTGCTGTGCACGATGCGGCTGGCCCGCGCCCACCTGCCGGAGGCCCGTGGCCAGGGCCTGGCGGCCTGCGCGGACGCGGCGGGCCTGGGCTGGTACCCGGCGCACACCGCGCTGGGCGACGCCCGGGTGACCGCCGAGCTGCTGCGGCACTGCCTGGACGCCCCGTCCTGCCCGCCGGACGACTGGACCGGCCCGCTGCGCGAGGCCGCCCGGGTGCCCTGGCCCCGGCTGGGCCGGGCCCGCTCCCGCCCGTCCGGCGCCGCCGTGCCGCTGCTGCGCAGGGAGGCTCCGTACGGCCCCTGGCTGCCCGGTTCCCAGGCCCCGGAGGTCGTGCTGACCCAGTCCGGTGCTATGGGTTCGATGGCGTGATGCGCATCACTGTGCGGGGACAAAACGGACACCATCTTTGTGCACACGTTCACAAACGCATAGCCTGGCTGCCAAAGCCCAGCTTCACCCACAGGAGCACCGTGGCAATCGGCCGATCACCACAGAGCAGTTCGCAGACGCCCGACCAGGGCGCCGCGCGCCGACCCTCGCGTGCCCGGGGCATCCCGGAGGCGACCGTCGCCCGCCTGCCCCTCTATCTGCGGGCCCTCACCGCGCTCTCCGAGCGCTCGGTGCCGACCGTCTCCTCCGAGGAGCTGGCCGCCGCGGCCGGCGTGAACTCGGCCAAGCTGCGCAAGGACTTCTCCTACCTCGGCTCGTACGGCACCCGCGGCGTCGGCTACGACGTCGAGTACCTCGTCTACCAGATCTCCCGCGAGCTCGGCCTGACCCAGGACTGGCCGGTCGTCATCGTCGGCATCGGGAACCTCGGCCACGCGCTCGCCAACTACGGCGGGTTCGCCTCCCGCGGCTTCCGGGTCGCCGCCCTGTTGGACGCCGACCCCAACGTGGTCGGTTCCACCGCGGCCGGACTGCCGGTGCGGCACATGGACGAGCTGGAGTCGATCGTCGAGAGCCAGCACGTCTCCATCGGCGTGATCACCACCCCGCCCGGTGCCGCCCAGCAGGTCTGCGACCGGCTGGTCGAGGCCGGTGTCACCAGCATCCTGAACTTCGCCCCGACCGTGCTGACCGTCCCGGACGGCGTGGACGTGCGCAAGGTGGACCTCTCCATCGAGCTCCAGATCCTGGCCTTCCACGAGCAGCGCAAGGCCGGCGAGGAGCCGGACGACCGCGCCGAGTCGGTGCTGGACCGGGCGCCCGGTCCGGTCCGGGCGGCGGCCGCCAAGCTGCGCCGCGCGGCCGGCGGCAGCGGCAAGGGCCGGAGCGCCGCGGACCCGGCGGCCAAGGACCAGGCCGCCGAGCAGGCCAGGGGCAAGTCCGCCAAGGGCGGCGACGGGGATCTCTCCGCGGTGATGCCCGCATGAACACCGAGAGCTGTGGGGGACGGGCATGAGCCTTCTCGTCGTCGGGCTGAGCCATCGCACGGCCCCGGTCGGAGTGCTGGAACGCGCCGCGCTGACCGGTGACGTGCCGACCCGTCTGCTGCACGACGCCGCCGCCACCGCGACGGTCGGCGAGGCCGCGCTGCTGAACACCTGCAACCGGATCGAGCTGTACGCGGACGTGGACAAGTTCCACGCCGGCGTCGCCGAGCTGTCCCTGCTGCTGGCCCACCACAGCGGGGTGGACCTGGAGGAACTGACCTCCCACCTGTACGTCCACTACGAGGACCGCGCCGTCCACCACCTCTTCTCGGTGGCCTGCGGCCTGGACTCGATGGTCGTCGGCGAGGGCCAGATCCTCGGCCAGCTGCGCGACGCGCTGGCCAAGGCCCAGGAGGAGCACACCGCCGGGCGCGGCCTGAACGAGCTGTTCCAGCAGGCGCTGCGGGTCGGCAAGCGGGCGCACAGCGAGACCGGTATCGACAAGGCCGGCCAGTCGCTGGTCACCTTCGGCCTGGAGCAGGTCGCGGCGGGCGCGGGCGAGATCGCCGGCAAGCGCGCGCTGGTGGTCGGCGCCGGCTCGATGAGCTCGCTGGCCGCCGCCACCCTGGTCCGCTCCGGCGTGACCGACCTGCTGATCGCCAACCGGACCCCGGCCCGCGCCGAGCGGCTGGTGGAGATCCTCGGCCCGGACGTGGCCCGCGTGCTGGACCTCGCCAAGGTGCCCGAGGCGCTGGCCGACGTGGACCTGGTGATCTCCTGCACCGGCGCGGCCGGCGTGGTGGTCAAGGCCGAGGACGTCGCGGCCGCGGTGGCCTCCCGCACGTCGGACCAGCCGCCGCTCGCCCTGCTCGACCTGGCCATGCCGCGCGACGTCGACCACGCCGTGCACGAGCTGCCCGGCGCCCTGCTGGTCGACCTGGAGAGCCTCTCCCACGCGCACGCCGCCAGCCCCGGCGCCGGCGACGTCGACCAGGTCACCCGGATCGTCTCCGACGAGGTGACCGCCTTCGGCGCCGCCCAGCGGGCCGCCTGGATCGCGCCGACCGTGGTCGCGCTGCGCTCGATGGCCTCCGACGTGGTCGCCGCCGAGCTCGGCCGGCTGGAGTCCCGGCTGCCGGACCTGGACGAGCGCTCGCGCGCGGAGATCACCCAGACCGTCCGCCGCGTCGTCGACAAGCTGCTGCACGCCCCGACCGTCCGGGTGAAGCAGCTGGCCGCCGAGCCCGGCGGCGCCTCCTACGCGGAGGCGCTGCGGGAACTGTTCGACCTCGACCCGGCGGCCGTGCACGCCGTGTCGGGCACGCCCGTCGGCGGCGCGCCCCAGCCCTCGGCCGGGAGCGCCAGATGAACCGTCAGCCATCCCACGAGTACCACCGGGACGATCACCTCATGAATGGTCAACCGATCACGGAGCAGCCCGCGGCCCCCACGGCCCTGCGGCTCGGCACCCGGCGCAGCGCCCTCGCCATGGCGCAGTCGGGCATGGTGGCCCGCGAGGTGACCAGGGTCACCGGGCGCCCCGTCGAGCTGGTCGAGATCACCACCTACGGCGACACCTCCCGGGAGTCGCTGGCGCAGATCGGCGGCACCGGGGTGTTCGTCTCCGCGCTGCGCGACGCGCTGCTGGAGGGCCGGATCGACTTCGCCGTGCACTCGCTCAAGGACCTGCCCACCGCCGCCCCCGCGGGCCTGGTGCTGGCCGCCGTCCCCGAGCGCGAGGACGTCCGGGACGCCCTGGTCGCGGTCGAGGGCCTGGGCCTGGACGAGCTGGTGGAGAAGCTGGCCGGGGCCGGCCGCCCGGCCCGGATCGGCACCGGCTCGCCCCGCCGGATGGCGCAGCTGAACGCCTGGGCCGGCGCTCGCGGCGCCCAGCTGGAGACCGTCGCGATCCGCGGCAACGTGGACACCCGGATCGGCTACGTGGCCGCCGGCGAGCTGGACGCGGTGGTGCTGGCGACGGCCGGCCTGAACCGGCTCGGCCGCAGCGCCGAGATATCCCAGCACCTCGACACCGAGGTGATGATCCCGGCTCCCGGCCAGGGCGCGCTCGCGATCGAGTGCACCGCCGCCGACACCGCTCTGATCACCGCGCTCGCGGCCCTGGACCACGCCCCCACCCGGGTCGCCGTGGCCGCCGAGCGCGCCCTGCTGGCCACCCTGGAGGCCGGCTGCTCGGCGCCGGTGGCCGCACTGGCCACCTGGGGCCGGGAGAACGAACTGCGGCTGGACGGCGTGGTCGGCGACCCCGACGGCACCGCCCTGCTGAAGATGTCCGCCAACGGTCCGATCGTCCTCGACGAGACCGCCGAGCAGCAGGCGGCGGCCCTCGGCCGCGCGCTGGCTGACCGGCTGCTCGCCGGGGGCGCGGCCACCCTGATGGGGGAGCGAGCCCGATGAGCGAGCGAAGCGAGCGAGTCATGAAGAGCTGCGCGTTTCGCGAAGAGACCGCCGAGCGCAGCGAGGTGGGCGCATGAGCCCCACCGCCGCCACCGACGCCCTGTTCCCGGTGGGACAGCCCGCCACCGGGCGGTGCACCTTCCTGGGCGCGGGCCCCGGGGACCCGGGCCTGCTGACCCTGCGCGCGGTCGAGGTGCTGTCCACCGCCGACGTGCTGGTCGCCGACCCGCTGACCGCCGCCGCCGTGCGCAGCCACTGTCCGGCCGGCGTGCAGGTGCACGCCCCGGCCGCCGAGGGCGCCGACTTCGACCTGGCCAAGCTGGTCGCCGAGGCCGTCCGCTCCGGCAAGCACGTGGTCCGCACCGTCGACGGCGACCCCGGCCTGGACGGCTGCGCCGCGGAGGAGATGCTCAGCTGCGCGGGCGACGGGATCCCGTTCGAGGTGATCCCGGGCGTCGCCCAGTCGGTCGGCGTCCCGGCGTACGCGGGCGTCCCGCTGCGCGCCGGCTCCGGTACGGACGTGCGCTTCGTGGACGGCGCCGCGCTGCTGGCCGGCCGTCCGGTGGACCTGGGGGCTCCGGAGACCACCCTGGTGGTCCGCACCACCCTGGGCCAGCTGCCCGCCACCGCCGCCGCGCTGGTCGCGGGCGGCCGCAAGCCGGAGTCGGCGCTGAGCGCCACGCTCTCCGGCACCACCACCCGCCAGCGGACCTTCACCTCCACCCTGTCCGGCATCGCGGCCGACCTGAAGGCCGCCCGGGTGCTGCCCTCGCCGGTCTCCGCCCCGGTCGACCCGGCCACCTCGGTGATAGCCGTGGTGGGCGAGCAGGTCGCCCACCGGGCCTCGCACTCGTGGTTCGAGACCAAGCCGCTGTTCGGCTGGAACGTCCTCGTGCCGCGCACCAAGGAGCAGGCCACCGGCCTGTCCGAGCAACTGCGCTCCTACGGCGCGGTGCCGCAGGAGGTGCCGACCATCGCGGTCGAGCCGCCGCGCACCCCGCAGCAGATGGAGCGGGCCATCAAGGGCCTGGTCACCGGCCGCTACGAGTGGATCGCCTTCACCTCGGTGAACGCGGTGCGCGCCGTCCGGGAGAAGTTCGAGGAGTACGGCCTGGACGCCCGCGCGTTCGCCGGGATCAAGGTCGCGGCGGTCGGCGAGACCACCGCGCAGGCGCTGGTCGACTTCGGCGTGAAGCCGGACCTGGTGCCCTCCGGCGAGCAGTCCGCGGCCGGCCTGCTGGAGGACTGGCCGCCGTACGACCCGGTCTTCGACCCGATCGACCGGGTGCTGCTGCCGCGCGCCGACATCGCCACCGAGACCCTGGTGGCCGGCTTGGTCGAGCTCGGCTGGGAGGTCGACGACGTGACGGCGTACCGGACGGTGCGCGCCTCGCCGCCGCCGGCCGAGACCCGCGAGGCGATCAAGGGCGGCGGCTTCGACGCGGTGCTGTTCACCTCGTCCTCGACCGTCCGGAACCTGGTCGGCATCGCGGGCAAGCCGCACAACGTCACGGTCATCGCCTGCATCGGCCCGGCCACCGCCAAGACCGCCGAGGAGCACGGCCTGCGGGTCGACGTGATGGCCCCGGCGCCGTCGGCGGCCGCGCTGGCCCAGGCGCTGGCAGACTTCGGGGCCAAGCGCCGCGACACCGCGACGGCCGCCGGTGAGCCGGTCTACCGGCCCAGCGAGCGCCGCCCGGGTTCGCGCCGCAAGGCCCGCTGACACCCCTCACGACCGGGGGCGGCCGACCGTCGCCCCCGGCACTGCACAACCGTTCGGAGAGAGAAGCCGTGTCCGCTGAATTCCCGTACGTACGCCCCCGCCGGCTGCGCCAGAGCCCGGCGATGCGGCGCCTGGTGGCCGAGACCCGGCTGCACCCGGCGGAGCTGATCCTGCCGCTGTTCGTCCGCGAGGGCGTCAGCGAGCCCGTCCCGGTGACGTCGATGCCGGGCGTGGTCCAGCACACCCGGGACACCCTGCGCAAGGCCGCGGTGGAGGCGGCCGAGGCGGGCCTGGGCGGCCTCATGCTGTTCGGTGTCCCGGAGGTCCAGGACGCCGTCGGGAGCGAGGGCACCAACCCGGACGGCATCCTCCAGCAGGCGATCCGGGACGTGGTCTCCGAGGTCGGCGACTCCCTGGTGGTCATGTCGGACCTCTGCCTGGACGAGTACACCGACCACGGCCACTGCGGCGTGCTGGCCGCCGACGGCAGCGTGGACAACGACGCCACCCTGGAGCGCTACGCCGAGATGGCCCGGGTGCAGGCCGACGCCGGCGTCCACCTGGTCGGCCCGTCCGGCATGATGGACGGCCAGATCGCCGTGATCCGGCGGGCGCTGGACGAGGCCGGGCACCAGGACGTGGGCATCCTCGCCTACACCGCCAAGTACGCCTCGGCCTTCTACGGCCCGTTCCGCGAGGCCGTCGGCTCCTCGCTCAAGGGCGACCGCAAGACCTACCAGCAGGACCCGGCCAACGCCCGCGAGTCGCTGCGCGAGCTGGCGCAGGACCTCGCCGAGGGCGCGGACATGGTGATGGTCAAGCCCGCCATGTCCTACCTGGACGTCCTGCGCCAGGTCGCCGACGCCTCCCCGGTGCCGGTCTCCGCGTACCAGGTGTCCGGCGAGTACGCGATGGTCGAGGCGGCCGCCGCGAACGGCTGGATCGACCGGGAGCGGATGATCATGGAGACGCTCACCTCGATCCGCCGCGCGGGCGCCGAGCAGATCCTCACCTACTGGGCCCTCGAAGCCGCCGCCATGCTGAAGTAGCGGACACCGCACGGCAGAAGGCCGGGCGGCGGCCCGCGGGGGGCGCCCCGCCGCAGCGGAGACCGGAGAAGGCCC
>NZ_JBEXJK010000001.1:0-91350 GCF_040609095.1 Kitasatospora sp. NPDC004799 | reverse complement strand
CACCCCGCGGGCCCCGCAGCAGCGCCGCCCCGAGGGGCGCCCGCCGGCCCGCGGCCAGGCGGCGGTGCGCCCGAAGAGCCGTCCGCCGCAGCGCCCCAAGCCGCTCAAGCTGGCCGAGCCGAAGCGCCGGCTGCGGGTGATCGCCGTGGTGCTGTCGCTGGTGCTCTCCGTCTTCGCGGGCCGCCTGGTGCAGCTCCAGCTGGTGGACGCCGACGCGCTGGCCGCCGACGCCAACACCAACCGCTACCTGAACATCCCGATCACCGCCGAGCGCGGCTCGATAACGTCCTCCGACGGGGTCGCCCTGGCGGCCACCGTGGACGCGTACGACATCACCGCCGACCCGGCGATGTTCACCCCGGAGGCGACCGGCATCCCGGACGCGCCGGAGCAGGCGGCCGCGCTGCTGTCGCCGATCCTCGGCGTGCCCAGGGAGAAGCTCGCCGCCGACCTGCACACCCCCAAGAGCCGCTACAAGCGGCTCGCGGCCCAGCAGACCCCGGCCGCCAGGAAGCAGATCAGCGACCTCAAGTCCGGCCTGGAGAAGCAGGCCGGCTCGCGGGCCTGCCAGGCCCAGAAGAAGCAGCTCGGCAAGCCCGCCGACCAGGGCGGGCGCACCCGGGTGGACAACGAGTGCGCCAACCCGCTGGCCGGGGTGTTCAACCGGGAGACCCAGAAGCGGATCTACCCGGCGGACGGCCTGGCGGCCAACCTGGTCGGCTTCGTCAACGCCGAGGGCGAGGGCGCCGGCGGCCTGGAGCTGCAGTACCAGAAGCTGCTGGCCGGCAAGGACGGCCACAGCAGCTACGCCCAGTCCGGCGGGCGGCTGGTGCCCACCGCCGGGGGCTCGATGGAGCCGGCCGTGGCGGGCAGCGACGTGAAGCTGACCATCAACCGGGACATCCAGTGGGCCGCCCAGCGGGCGATCACCGACCAGGTGACCAACTCCGGTGCGGAGAAGGGCTACGTGGTGGTCCAGGACGTGAAGACCGGCCAGGTCCTCGCGATGGCCACCGCGCCCGGCTTCAACCCGAACGACCTGAGCCTGTCCAAGCAGGCCAACCTGGGCAACCCCGCCCTGGCCGACGCGTACGAGCCGGGCAGCACCGCCAAGCTGATGAGCATGGCCGCCGTGCTGGACTCCGGCAAGGCCACCTGGGACACCAAGGTGACCGTGCCCAACCGGCTGGTCCGGGCCGGGCAGCAGTTCAAGGACGACGTCGACCACGACACCTGGTACCTGACCCTGGCCGGCGTGCTGGCCAAGTCCTCCAACATCGGCACCATCGAGGCGGTCGAGACCCTCGGCGACGGCGACCAGCTGAAGGCCAACCAGGTGCTGGACGGCTACATGCGCAAGTTCGGCGTGGCCGAGCCGACCGGCCTGGGCTTCCCCGGGGAGACCGCCGGGAAGCTCAAGAAGCCGGAGGACCTGGTCGCCTCGGAGAAGTACAACATCTCCTTCGGCCAAGGCCCGATGCAGATGAACGCGCTGCAGGCCACCTCGGTCTACTCGACCATCGCCAACGGCGGCCTGCGGGTCGCGCCCAGCATCGTCCAGGGCGTCACCGACCCGAACGGCACGTACAAGCCGAGCGCGCCGGGGGAGCAGACCCAGGTGGTCTCCCCGGAGACGGCCAGGACCCTCACCTCGATGCTGGAGTCGGTCGTCGACGACGAGCAGGGGACCGGCGGCAAGGCGGCCATCCCCGGCTACCGGGTCGCGGGCAAGACCGGCACCGCCAACCGGGGCGCCGCCAACGGCGTCGGCTACGACGGCTACACCGCCTCCTTCATCGGCTTCGCCCCCGCCGACGCCCCCCGGTACACCGTCTCCTGCACCCTCCAGGGCCCGGTCAACGGCCACTTCGGCGGCCAGCTGTGCGGCCCGGTGTTCAAGCAGGTGATGGAGTTCACCCTGAAGACCATGCAGGTCCCGCCGAGCGGCAGCCAGGCGCCGAACCTGACCGTCGACTGGAAGCCGTGAGCGAACGATGAGCGACGAGCGGACCGGGCCGGAGCACGGCGCGGCGAAGGGCCGGTTTGGCCCTGGACACCCTTCGGCGGATAGCCTTCCCGCCGTGCCGAAACCCGATCAAACCACCGTGAGTCCGCCCCGCCCGACCGGGACCACCGCCCTGCCGCTCGCCGAGCTGGCCGCCGCACTGGGCCTGCCGCCCGTCGAGGGCGGCGCCGTCAGCGGCGTCACCCACGACTCCCGCGCGGTCCGTCCGGGCGACGTGTACGTGGCGTTCCCGGGCGCCAACCACCACGGCGCGGCCTTCGCCGGCAAGGCCTCGGAGTCCGGCGCGGTGGCGGTGCTCACCGACCCGGCCGGCGCCGAGCAGGCGGCCGCCACCGGCCTGCCGCTGCTGGTCGTCGACCGGCCGCGGGCCGTCATGGGCGAGCTGGCCGCGATCGTCTACGGCCGCCCCTCCGAGCGGCTGCTGATGATCGGGCTGACCGGCACCAACGGCAAGACCACCACCTCCTACCTGGTCGAGGGCGGCCTGCGCGGCGCCGGGCGCAGTCCGGGCGTGATCGGCACCGTCGAGATGCGGGTCGGCGAGGAGCGGATCAAGAGCGAGCGCACCACCCCCGAGGCCACCGACCTGCACGCGATCCTCGGCGTGATGGCCGAGCGCGGCGCCGACGCGGTGACCATGGAGGTCTCCAGCCACGCCCTGGTCTTCGGCCGCACCGACGGGGTCGCGTACGACGTCGCGCTGTTCAACAACCTGACCCCCGAGCACCTCGACTTCCACCCGGACATGGAGGACTACTTCCAGGCGAAGGCCCGGCTCTTCCAACCCGGCAAGTCCCGCCACGGCGTGGTCAACCTGGACGACGAGTACGGCCGCCGGCTCGCCGCCGAGGCCAAGATCCCGGTGACCACCTTCTCCGCCGCCGGCGCCGCCGAGGCCGACTGGCGGGCCGTGGACGTCCAGCTCGGGCCGGTCGGCTCCACCTTCCGGGTGCTGGGCCCGGACGGCGCCGAGGCCGACGCCTCCGTCCCGCTGCCCGGCCCGTTCAACGTCGCCAACGCGCTCGCCGCGATCACCGCGCTGGTCGCCGCCGGGCTGCCGCTGGAGCGCGCCGTGGCCGGCGTCGCCGCCGTCCCCGGCGTGCCGGGCCGGCTGGAGCGGGTGGACGCCGGACAGCCGTTCGTCGCCGTCGTCGACTACGCGCACAAGCCGGACGCCCTGCGGGCCGTCCTCGCCTCGCTGCGCGAGGTCACCAAGGGCCGGCTGCACGTCGTGGTCGGCTGCGGCGGCGACCGCGACCCGCACAAGCGCGGCCCGATGGGCGACATCGCCGCCCGCCTCGCCGACACCGCCCTGCTGACCAGCGACAACCCGCGCAGCGAGGACCCGCTGGCGATCCTCGCCACCATGCTGACCGGCGCCGCCGCGGTGCCCGAGGCCGAGCGCGGGGCCGTCCTGGTCGTCCCCGACCGGGCCGAGGCGATCGGGCTCGCCGTCGCCCGCGCCCAGGCGGGGGACACCGTGCTGGTGGCCGGCAAGGGCCACGAGCTCGGCCAGTACGTACGAGACGAGATCCGCCCCTTCGACGACCGGGAGGTGCTGCGCGAATCCATCGCGCGGACCACGGCCGCACGGGGCGACCGAGGAGTAGAGCAGCAGTGATCGCACTGACCCTCGCCGAGGTGGCCGCCGCCGTCGGAGGCACTCTGGACGGCGCCGACCCGGACGCCCTGGTCACCGGCCCGGTCGAGGTCGACTCGCGGAAGGTGGGCCCCGGCGGCCTGTTCGCGGCCTTCGTCGGCGAGCACGTGGACGGCCACGACTACGCGGCCGGGGCGGTCCGGGACGGCGCCGTCGCGGTGCTGGCCTCCCGCCCGGTCGGCGTGCCCGCCGTCCTGGTCGACAGCGTGGTGGACGCGCTCGGCAAGCTGGCCCGCACCGTGGTCGCCCGCGCCGAGGGCACCGCCGTGGTCGCGCTGACCGGCTCGGTCGGCAAGACCAGCGCCAAGGACCTGATCGCCCAGCTGCTCCAGCGCCTCGGCGGGACGGTCTTCCCGCCCGGCTCTCTGAACAACGAGATCGGCCACCCGATGACCGCGCTGCGGGTCGAGGCCGACACCCGGCACCTGGTCATGGAGATGGGCGCCCGGCACAAGGGCGACATCGAGTACCTCACCTCGATCACCCCGCCCCGGATCGGCGTCGTCCTCAACGTCGGCACCGCCCACGTCGGCGAGTTCGGCTCCCAGGAGGCGATCGCCGAGGCCAAGGGCGAACTGGTCGAGGCGCTGCCCGCCGAGGGCGTCGCGGTCCTCAACGCGGACGACCGGCTGGTGCGCGCGATGTCCTCCCGTACCAGGGCGAGGGTGGTCCTGTTCGGGGAATCACCGGACGCCCACGTCCGGGCCACCGACGTTCGCCTGGACGCCACCGGGCGGCCATCGTTCACGCTCACCACCCCGGCCGGTTCCGCGCCCGTGCGGCTGCGCCTGTACGGTGAGCACCACGTCTCGAACGCCCTCGCCGCCGCCGCGGTGGCGGTGGAGCTCGGGATGTCCGTCGACGACACCGCCGCCGCCCTGGGCGAGGCGGGTGCGCTGTCCCGCTGGCGCATGGAGGTCGTCGACCGGGCCGATGGTGTCACCGTCGTGAACGACGCCTACAACGCGAACCCCGACTCGATGCGGGCCGCGCTGCGGGCGCTGGTGTCGATGGGGGGCCGGGGCCCGGAGCGCCGCCGCACCTGGGCGGTGCTCGGCGAGATGCGGGAGCTCGGCGAGGAGAGCCTGGCCGAGCACGACGCCATCGGGAGGCTCGCCGTCCGGCTGGACGTCACCAAGCTGGTGGCGGTCGGCGGACGCGAGGCGGCCTGCATGGAACTCGGCGCGAGGAACGAAGGTTCGTGGGGTGAGGAGTCGGTGCTGGTGTCCGACGCGGACGCGGCGGTCGAGCTGCTGCGCAGTCAGCTGCGGCCGGGGGATGTGGTCCTGGTGAAGGCTTCCCGTTCGGTGGGGCTGGAGAAGGTGGCCGAGGCCCTCCTGGCGGACGGTGTGGCCGTCTGATGAAGCAGATCCTTTTCTCCGGGATGATCGGTCTCATCCTGTCGCTGCTCGGCACCCCGGCCCTGATCAAGCTGCTCGCGAAGCACGGCTACGGCCAGTACATCCGTGACGACGGCCCCAAGGCGCACCACAGCAAGAAGGGCACGCCCACCATGGGCGGCATCGCCTTCATCCTGGCGACCCTGATCGCGTACTTCGCCACGAAGGCGATAACGGGCGAGAGCCCGACCGCCTCCGGGCTGCTGGTGCTCTTCCTGACCGCGGGCCTCGGCCTGGTCGGCTTCCTGGACGACTACATCAAGGTGGTCAAGCGCCGCTCGCTGGGCCTGCGGGCCAAGGCGAAGCTGGCCGGCCAGTCGATCGTCGGCCTCGGCTTCGCCGTCCTGGCGATGCAGTTCCCGGACGACCGCGGGCTCAACCCGGCGTCCCAGAGCCTGTCCTTCGTCCGGGACTTCAAGTGGGCGATCGGCCCGGTCCTGTTCGTCATCTTCGCGTACTTCATGATCGCCGCGATGTCGAACGGCGTGAACCTGACGGACGGTCTGGACGGCCTGGCCACCGGCGCCTCGGTGATGGTCTTCGGCGCCTACACCTTCATCGGCATCTGGGAGCACACCCAGAGCTGCGCCTACGCGATCACCGCGACCGCCAACTGCTACGACATCCGCGATCCGCTGGACCTCGCCGTCGTGGCCTCCGCCCTGATGGGCTCCTGCTTCGGCTTCCTGTGGTGGAACACCTCGCCCGCCAAGATCTTCATGGGTGACACCGGCTCGCTCGCCCTCGGCGGCGCCCTGGCCGGTCTGGCGATCTGCTCCCGCACCGAGCTGCTGCTCGCCCTGCTGGGCGGCCTCTACGTGATCATCACCCTCTCGGTGATCATCCAGGTCGGCTCCTTCCGGATGACCGGCAAGCGCGTCTTCAAGATGGCGCCGTTGCAGCACCACTTCGAACTCAAGGGCTGGACCGAGGTCCTGATCGTCGTCCGGTTCTGGATCATCCAGGGCCTGTGCGTCGCCGTCGGCCTCGGCCTGTTCTACGCGGGATGGGTGACCGGATGACCGACCCCGACCTGACCGGCCCGGCGCCGGCCAACCCGGACTTCGAGGGCCTGCCGGTCGCCGTCGCCGGCCTCGGCGTCTCGGGCATCAGCGCCGCGCGCGTCCTGCACGGCCTCGGCGCCCGGGTCACCGTGGTGGACGGCGGCAGCGGGCCCGGCCTGGCCGCCCGGGCCGCCGAGCTGGAGGCGCTGGGCGTCACCGTGCGGCTCGGCGACGGCGCGAGCCTGCCCGAGGGCACCGAGCTGGTCGTCACCTCGCCCGGCTGGGCGCCGGACAGCCCGCTGTTCGCCGCCGCCGCGGCGGCCGGGGTGCCGGTCTGGGGCGACGTCGAGCTGGCCTGGCGGTTGCGCAGGCCGCTGCCCGGCACCGGCGAGCCCGCCCCCTGGCTGGCCGTCACCGGCACCAACGGCAAGACCACCACCGTCCAGATGCTCGCCTCGATCCTCACCGCCGCCGGCAAGCGCACCGCCGCCGTCGGCAACGTCGGGGTCTCGGTGCTGGACGCGGTGCTCGCCGAGGAGCCGTACGACGTGCTCGCCGTCGAGCTCTCCAGCTACCAGCTGCACTGGGCGCCCTCGCTGCGCCCGTACTCGGCCGCCGTGCTCAACCTGGCGCCGGACCACCTCGACTGGCACGGCTCGATGGAGGCGTACGCCGCCGACAAGGGCCGGATCTACGAGGGCAACGTGGTCGCCTGCGTGTACAACCTGGCCGACCCGGCCACCGAGGCGCTGGTCCGCGAGGCCGACGTCGAGGAGGGCTGCCGGGCGATCGGTTTCGGCCTCGGCGCGCCCGGCCCGTCGAACTTCGGCGTGGTGGACGGGCTGCTGGTGGACCGCGCCTTCGTCGAGGACCGGGCCAAGAACGCGGCCGAGCTGGGCGCCGTCTCGGACGTCAACCCGCCGGCCCCGCACAACATCGCCAACGCGCTCGCCGCGGCGGCGCTGGCCCGGGCGTACGGCGTCGAGCCGAAGGCCGTCCGGGAGGGCCTGCGGGCCTTCCGCCCGGACGCCCACCGGATCGCCGAGGTCGGCGTGGTCCGCGAGGTCACGTACGTGGACGACTCCAAGGCCACCAACACCCACGCGGCGGCCGCCTCGCTGGCCGCCTACCGGCCGATCGTCTGGATCGCCGGGGGCCTGGCCAAGGGCGCGACCTTCGACGACCTGGTGCAGGGCGCGGCCGAGCGGCTGCGCGCGGTGGTGCTGATCGGCCAGGACCGCGCGGTGATCCGGGAGGCGCTGGAGCGACACGCTCCGGATGTGCCGGTGATCGAGGCGGCCGAGGGCCAGACTGGCGCGGTGGCGATGGCCGAGATCGTCCGAACGGCCGAGTCGCTCGCCCGATCGGGTGACACGGTGCTGCTGGCACCGGCCTGCGCCTCGATGGACATGTTCACCAACTACGGCGAGCGCGGCGACCTCTTCGCGGCGGCCGTCCGGGAGCTGGCGGGCGCGTAGGACGGCCCGGCGCGAGCGCCGGACGGAGAATGGGAGCGGGGAGCGGTGGCGGGGCAGGGCAGAGCGGATTCCGGCGTTGTGAAGCGGGAGGCCGCCGAGCCGATGAGAGTGATCTCCGCCACCACGACCAAGTACAAGTCGGCCGGTCCGCTGGCCCGGGTCCAGGCCTTCCGGGCCCGGGTCCGGTACTGGCTGGACCGGCCGCTCACCCCGTACCTGCTGGTCGTCGGCAGCACCCTGCTGCTGGTCGTGCTCGGCCTGATGATGGTCTTCTCGGCCTCGCAGATCCTCGCCCTGAACCAGCACCACTCGGCGCAGTACTACTTCCTCAAGCAGCTGATCGCGGCCATCCTCGGCCTGGTCCTGCTGGTCGGCTTCGCCTCCGTCCCGGTGGCGGTGCTGCGGGTGATCACCTACCCGGTGATGTTCGGGGTGATCGGCGCCCTGACGCTGGTCGCCATCCCCGGCATCGGGGTGCGGATCAACGGCAACCAGAACTGGCTGGATTTCGGCTTCTTCCAGTTCCAGCCCTCGGAGTTCGCCAAGCTCGCGCTGGTGCTCTGGGGCGCCGACCTGCTCGCCCGCAAGCAGAAGGCCGGCACCCTCAACTCCTGGAAGCACCTGCTGGTGCCGCTGGTGCCGGGGGCCCTGCTGCTGCTCGCGCTGATCATGTTCGGCGGCGACATGGGCACCTCGATGATCCTGGTGGCCATGGTGTTCGCGCTGCTCTGGATGGTCGGCGCGCCGCTGCGGCTGTTCGTCGCCACCCTCGGGGTGGCGGTGGTGGTCTGCACCGCCCTGGTGGTCAGCGTCCCGCACCGGGCGGAGCGGCTGAGCTGCATCGGCGTCACCAAGATCGACCCGGAGGGCGCCTGCTTCCAGGCCCTGCACGGCGTCTTCGCGTTCGCCAATGGCGGCGGCTTCGGCACCGGCCTCGGCGCCGGCGTGGAGAAGTGGGGCCAGCTGCCCGAGGCGCACACCGACTTCATCTTCGCCGCGACCGGCGAGGAACTCGGTCTGGTGGGGACGCTGTCGGTCCTCGGTCTCTTCGCGGCACTAGGCTACGCGGGTATCCGTGTGGCCATCGGTACGAAGGACCCCTTCGTCAGGTACGCCGCGGGAGCCGCCACCACCTGGATCATGGCGCAGGCCATGATCAACCTGGGGTCGGCGCTGGGACTGCTGCCCATCGCGGGCGTCCCGCTCCCGCTGTTCTCCTACGGCGGTTCCGCCATGCTGTCGGCCATGTCCGCGGTCGGAGTGCTGCTGTGCCTGGCGCGCAGCACCTCGGGCGCGAAGGCGGCCCTGGCCGCCCGGACCAAGAACTCCCGGATCAGGAGACAACTGGCCCGGGTGCTGCCACGACGACGAACCACAGCGCGCCCGGCCCCGGGGCCGGCACGCAGGGAGCGGTGAATTTCGGTGCATGTCGTACTCGCCGGCGGGGGGACCGCCGGTCACATCGAGCCGGCCATGGCCCTCGCGGATGCCCTCCGCAGGCACGACCCGTCCGTCGGGATCACCGCCCTGGGCACCGAGCGCGGACTGGAGACCCGACTGGTGCCCGAGCGCGGCTACCAGCTGGAGCTCATCCCGGCCGTCCCGCTGCCCCGCAAGCCCACCCCGGAGCTGATCACCGTCCCCGGCCGGCTGCGCGGCACCGTCCGGGCCGCCCAGGAGATCATCGAGCGGGTCAACGCGGACGCCGTGGTCGGCTTCGGCGGCTACGTCGCGATGCCCGCCTACCTGGCCGCCAAGCGGGCCGGCGTGCCGATCGTGGTGCACGAGGCCAACGCGCGCCCCGGCCTGGCCAACAAGATCGGCGCCCGCTACAGCGACTTCGTGGCGGTCTCCACGCCGGACAGCAAGCTGCGCGACTCCCGGTACATCGGCATCCCGCTGCGCCGGACCATCGCCACCCTGGACCGGGCCGCCGCCCGCCCCGAGGCCCGCCAGTACTTCGGCCTCGACCAGCGGCTGCCCACCCTGCTGGTCTCCGGCGGCTCCCAGGGCGCGCGCCGGCTCAACGAGACGATCACCGCGATCGCCCCGCGGCTCCAGCAGTACGGCGTGCAGATCCTGCACGCGGTCGGCCCGAAGAACGAGCTGCCGCAGGTGGCGGACGTCCCCGGGATGCCGCCGTACCGCCCGGTGCCGTACCTGGACCGGATGGACCTCGCCTACGCGGCCGCCGACATGATGCTCTGCCGGGCCGGCGCCATGACGGTGGCCGAGCTGGCGGCCGTCGGCCTGCCCGCCGCCTTCGTCCCGCTGCCGATCGGCAACGGCGAGCAGCGGCTGAACGCCCAGCCGATGGTCAAGGCCGGCGGCGGCCTGCTGGTGGACGACGCCGAGCTGACCCCGGACTGGGTGCTGCAGAACGTGCTGCCGGTGCTCACCGACCCGCAGCGGCTGTGGGACATGAGCCGGTCGGCCGCCGAGTTCGGCCGCCGGGACGCCGACGACCTGCTGGTCGGCATGGTCTACGAGGCGATCCAGGCCCACCGCGGCGGCCGCCGCCGTGGCTGACGGCCGGCTCGCCGACCCTCCCCCGGCCTCCGGCCGGGGGTACCCCCCTGAGGATGAGTTCGGAGACGAGGACGAGTCCGCTCCCCGCCTCCGGCTCTCCCGGCGGGGAATCGTGGTGCTGGGCGTGCTCGGCGCCACGGTGCTCGGCGTGCTGGCCTGGCTGCTGTTCCTCTCCTCGGTCCTGGACGTGCGCAGCGTCGCCGTCCAGGGGACGAGCGACGACAAACTGACGGCGGACCAGGTCCGCGAGGCGGTCGGCGGGCTCGGCGACGGCCCGCTGGCGCGCGTGGACCTGGACGACGTCCGGCGCCGGGTGGAGGGCATCCCCCGGGTGGCCGAGGCCGAGGTGTGGCGGGGCTGGCCGCACACCCTGCGGGTGAAGGTCGTCCAGCGCAAGGCGGTGGCCGCCGTCAAGGGGGAGGACGGCCAGTTCACCCAGGTGGATGCCGGGGGCGTGAGCTTCGCCACCGAACCGGCCCCGCCGGAGGGCGTCCCGGTGGTCGAGCTGCGACTCAGTCAGCAGGCGAACGACGTGGACGGGGTGATCCCCCGTTCGCAGCTGGTGAAGGGCGCGGTGGCGGTGGCCGCCGGGCTGCCGCCGGAGGTCGCCAAGCGGGCCGGCTCGCTGCTGGTGCACTCGTACGACGACATCGAGTTGCAGCTCAGCGGGGGTGCGACGGTGCGCTGGGGGAGTCCGGAGCAGATCGACCGGAAGGCCCGGGTGCTGGTCGCGCTGATGAACCAGAAGGGTACGAACTTCGACGTGACGGCACCGGAGGCGCCGGCGGTGTCGGGATGATCCGGTAGGTTCTCTGCCTGAGGGAGGGGTTGACGCCTTGGAGTGTCGGCCCGACTCTTGGTGGTCACCCCCGGTTTCCTAAGCCGGCCGATGATCACATAGGCTCAAAAGAAAAAGGGAAGCTCGGCGTGTTCGTTGAAACGCGTGCCCGGAGCCACCTAGTGTCCTGTGTCACCAGACTGTGTTTCCTGGTGATGTGACGGAGGCACAGAACTAACCCTAAAGGTCAAGTTTAGGGTTGGGGTCGGCGGTCGGCATTTCGGACATTCAGTCAGAAACCAGGCTCCCTACCCATCGACATCCGTCGGTACGGCCCCGCCCCGGGTCGCGCCGACCCGGAAATTCGAGGCGAGAGGCCTTCGACGTGGCAGCACCGCAGAACTACCTCGCAGTCATCAAGGTCGTCGGAATCGGCGGCGGTGGTGTCAACGCCATCAACCGGATGATCGAGGTCGGTCTCAAGGGCGTCGAGTTCATCGCGATCAACACCGATGCGCAGGCCCTCCTGATGAGCGACGCCGACGTCAAGCTCGATGTGGGCCGTGAACTCACCCGGGGCCTCGGCGCCGGCGCCAACCCCGAGGTCGGCCGCAAGGCCGCCGAGGACCACCGCGAGGAGATCGAGGAGGTCCTCAAGGGGGCCGACATGGTCTTCGTGACCGCCGGCGAGGGCGGTGGCACGGGCACGGGCGGCGCGCCCGTCGTCGCCAACATCGCGCGCTCGCTGGGCGCCCTGACCATCGGCGTGGTCACCCGTCCGTTCACCTTCGAGGGGCGCCGCCGGGCCAACCAGGCCGAGGACGGCATCGCCGCCCTGCGCGAAGAGGTCGACACCCTCATCGTGATCCCCAACGACCGGCTGCTGTCCATCTCGGACCGCCAGGTCAGCGTTCTCGACGCCTTCCGCTCGGCCGACCAGGTCCTGCTGTCCGGTGTCCAGGGCATCACCGACCTGATCACCACCCCGGGCCTGATCAACCTCGACTTCGCCGACGTCAAGTCCGTCATGTCGGACGCCGGTTCGGCGCTCATGGGCATCGGCTCGGCCCGCGGCGAGGACCGCGCCAAGGCCGCCGCCGTGATGGCGATCTCCTCGCCGCTGCTGGAGGCCTCGATCGACGGCGCCCGCGGCGTGCTGCTGTCCATCTCGGGCGGCTCCGACCTCGGCCTGTTCGAGATCAACGAGTCGGCCCAGCTGGTCAGCGAGGCGGCCCACCCCGAGGCGAACATCATCTTCGGTGCGGTCATCGACGACGCGCTCGGCGACGAGGTCCGGGTCACCGTCATCGCGGCCGGCTTCGACGGCGGGCAGCCGCCGGCGATCGTCCGCGACCCGGTGGTCAAGTCCACCGCCCCGGAGCGCCCGGCCACCCCGCCGGCCGCCCCGGAGCGCCCGGCCGGCCGCCCGTACGGGACCATCGGCTCGGTGACGTCCCGTTCGGAGGAGTCCTCGGCCGCCGCGCCGAGCCGGACCGCCGACACCCCGGCCACCACGACCGCCTCCGCCCCGGTGCCGCCGCAGGTGCAGCCGGTCCGGCAGCCGTTCGTGGAGAGCCCGGCCGAGGAGCTCGACGTCCCGGACTTCCTTAAGTGATCGATCACGCGGTCCGCGCCGGTGCTCACTTCGCCTTCACCTCCCGGTGGGGCGGGGTGAGCACTTCGCCGTACGGGGAGCTCAACCTCGGCGGCGCGGTGGGGGACGACCCCGGGGCCGTGCGGGAGAACCGGGCGCTGGCCGCCCGGCGGCTGGGACTCGACCCGGCCGACGTGGTGTGGATGAACCAGGTGCACGGCGCCGAGGTCGCCGTGGTGACCGGGCGCCAGCCGCTCGGCGAGGCCCCCACGGTGGATGCGGTGGTCTCCGACCGGCCGCTCGCGCTGGCGGTGCTGACCGCCGACTGCACCCCGGTGCTGCTGGCCGATCCGGTGGCGGGCGTGGTGGGCGCGGCCCACGCGGGCCGGCCCGGGCTGGCGGCCGGGGTGGTGCCCGCGACCGTCCGGGCGATGGTCGACCTGGGCGCGGAGCCCGGGCGGATCACCGCCGCCACCGGGCCCGCGGTCTGCGGCCGCTGCTACGAGGTGCCGGCGCAACTGCGCGCCGAGGTCGCCGCGGTGGTGCCGGAGGCCTACGCCGAGACCTCCTGGGGGACTCCGGCCCTGGACGTGCCGGAGGGAGTCGCGGCCCAGCTGGCCGCGGCCGGGGTCAACGAGCTGGTGCGGTCACCGGTCTGCACCCTCGAATCCGCCGATCACTACTCCTATCGCCGCGAGCAGCGCACCGGCCGGCTCGCGAGCTACGTCTGGTTGGGCTCTGATCACTGATGACGAACGACATCTACGGACCGTTCCCGGGCGGCGCCGAGTTCACGGCGGCGCTGACGGAGGGCCAGCGGGCCCGGTACGAGGAACTCGGCACCAACCTCGACGTGGTGGAGCGCCGGATCGCGGACGCCTGCGCGGCCGCCGGGCGCGCCCGGGACGAGGTCACCCTGGTGGTCGTCACCAAGACCTACCCCGCCGAGGACACCGCGCTGCTGGCCGGGCTCGGGGTGACGGACGTCGCGGAGAACCGCGACCAGGACGCCGCCCCGAAGGCGGAGCAGTGCAGAAACCTTCCTCTTGACTGGCACTTCGTCGGCCAGCTGCAGACCAACAAGGTCCGCTCGGTCGTCCGGTACGCGAACCACGTGCACTCGGTGGACCGGCTCCGGCTGGTCGGCTCGCTCTCCGCGGCGGTGCTCAAGGCCGAGCGCCCGGAGCTGGGCTGCCTGGTGCAGGTGGCGCTGGACAAGGAGCACGGGGAGGGCGAGCACCGGGCGGGGGTCGCGCCGGAGGACGTCGCGCAACTGGCCGACGCGATCGCCGACACGCCCGGGCTGCGGCTGGACGGTGTGATGACCGTCGCTCCGCTGGCCGGACCGCTGGCCGGGGACCCGGCCCGCGCCTTCGATCGGTTGGCGGAAATCGCAACCGCCGTACGGGCGGAGCATCCGGCTGCCACCATGGTCTCCGCAGGGATGAGCGGCGACCTTGAGCAGGCGATTGCCGCCGGGGCGACACATGTGCGCGTCGGAACGGCGGTACTCGGAGTGAGGTCACCCCTCAGGTAACGTCACCGGGTAAGTAGATCAGACAGCAGGACAAAATAGGACAGAATCTAGCAGCTCCTCGGAGCGCTAGCGAACCGTGGATCGCAGCTCCGCGGCCCCCGCTCCACGAACTCTGACCGGCCGTCGGGCTGACGCGCCGTCGTGGAGGGACCGCGGAATCCGCAGGCGGGGCCGTCACGTGCCCGGGCTGCCGGGACGGAGCCGGTCCGCACGGAGCGGCGAAGCGGCGACCACGAGAAGGTGCGCGCGTCGCGAAGCTGCCACCGAGCGCCAGCGAGGTGGCTATGAGCGGAGGAGACAGGAGCATGGCCGGCGCAATGCGCAAGATGGCGGTCTACCTCGGCCTCGTGGAGGACGAGACGTACGACGGCCAGGGGTACGACCCCGACGACGACTACGACGCGGATCCCGAACCGATCCGGACGGGCCAGCGGACCGAGGACATCCCCCGGCCGGCCCCGGCTCCCGCGGCCGCCGCGCCCGCCCCGGTCTCCTCGATCACCCCGCAACCGGTGCCCGCGGCGGTGCCGATCCGGCAGGAGACTCCGAGGATGGCCCCCGTGTCGTCCATCACACCCGACCGCCGCCACAACCTGGAGAAGAGCGCACCGGTGATCATGCCCAAGGTCGTGAACGAACGAGAGCCCTACCGCATCACCACGCTGCACCCCCGGACCTACAACGAGGCCCGTACCATCGGGGAACAGTTCCGTGGCGGCACCCCCGTGATCATGAATCTGACGGAGATGGACGACACCGACGCGAAGCGCCTCGTAGACTTCGCCGCTGGACTCGTCTTCGGTCTGCACGGCAGTATCGAGCGCGTGACACAGAAGGTGTTCCTGCTGTCGCCTGCTAACGTCGATGTCACGGCGGAGGACAAGGCTCGGATCGCCGAGGGTGGGTTCTTCAACCAGAGCTGACCCGGCCACGACTTTACGTGTGGATCTGATCAACAGTGGTTTAGCGACAGGTGACGAGCGGCAGGCCCGAGGGATCGGGACCGGGGAGAGGGAAACGCGATGGACATCGTGTGGGCGGTGCTCTACTACGCCCTGACCGTCTTCCTGGTGTTCCTGCTCGTACGACTGGTCATGGACTGGGTCTTCCAGTTCGCGCGTTCGTGGCGGCCCGGCAAGGCCATGGTCCTGGTCCTGGAGGCCACGTACACTGTCACGGATCCGCCGCTCAAGCTTCTTCGGCGGCTCATCCCGCCGTTGCGTTTCGGGGGCGTGGCGCTCGACCTGTCCTTCTTCGTACTGATGATCATTGTGTATGTCCTGATCTCGCTTGTGCACCCCTAGTCGTAGGTGAGCGATGCGACAGGATGCCGGTGTGCCGACGATCACGTTGAGGTGAAGAGATGCCATTGACCCCCGAGGACGTTCGGAACAAGCAGTTCACGACCGTCCGCCTGCGTGAAGGCTATGACGAGGACGAGGTCGATGCCTTCCTCGACGAGGTCGAGGCGGAGCTGACCCGCCTCCTCCGGGAGAACGAGGACCTGCGCGCCAAGCTGGCCGCGGCGACCCGTGCCGCCGCGCAGAACCAGGCCAACCTGCGCAAGGAGCCGCAGCAGGACGCCCCCCGTCAGGGCGGCGCCCCCGTGCCGGCGGCCATATCCGGTCCGCCGGTCCCCGGCCAGCAGGGTCCGGGCGGCCCGCAGCAGATGGGCCCCGGTGGTCCGCAGCAGATGGGTCCGGGTGGTCCGCAGCAGATGGGCCCCGGCGGCCCCCAGCAGCAGATGGGCAACCAGCCCCTCGGTCTGCCGGCCGGCTCCGCCCCGCAGCTCCCCGCCGGCGGCGGCCCGCAGCAGCAGATGAACCAGACCATGGGCGGCCAGCAGCAGCTGGTCCAGCCGATGGGCGGTCAGATGCTCCAGCCGATGGGCGGCCCCGGTGGCCCGCAGCCGATGGGCAACCCGATGGGCCAGGGCATGGGCCAGCAGCAGATGCAGCCGATGGGCGGCCCCATGGGCGGCCCGCAGCAGATGCAGCCGATGGCGCCCCCGATGCAGCAGCAGGGCCCCGGTGGCGACAGCGCCGCCCGGGTGCTCGCGCTCGCCCAGCAGACCGCCGACCAGGCGATCTCCGAGGCCCGCTCCGAGGCCAACAAGATCGTCGGCGAGGCGCGCAGCCGGGCCGAGGGCCTGGAGCGCGACGCCCGGGCGAAGGCCGACGCGCTGGAGCGGGACGCGCAGGAGAAGCACCGGGTCGCGATGGGCTCCCTGGAGTCGGCGCGGGCCACGCTGGAGCGCAAGGTCGAGGACCTGCGGGCGTTCGAGCGTGAGTACCGCACGCGTCTGAAGTCGTACCTGGAGACCCAGCTGCGTCAGCTGGAGTCGCAGGCCGACGACTCGCTCGCCCCGCCGCGGATCCCGGCCACCGCGTCGCTGCCGCCGGCGGCCTCGTCGATGGCTCCGGCCGGTGCCAGCGCGATGAGCGGTGGCGCGCCGAGCTTCGGTGGCAACCAGCCGTCCTTCGGGGGCAACTCGCCGTCCTTCGGCGGGAACAGCTCCTTCGGCGGCAACTCCTCGGCGCCGAGCTTCGGCGGGCAGTCGACCGGTGGCAACAGCGGTGCTCCGCAGATGCAGCCGGCCGGGATGACCCAGCCGATGGCGGCCGTCCGTCCGCAGCCGCCGCAGCCGATGCAGCAGGCTCCGGCGCCGATGCGGGGCTTCCTGATCGACGAGGACGGCGACAACTGAGGTTGTAGCAGAGCCGTTTGAGGGCGCCCCCTGTCCGACCCGAGGGTCGGACAGGGGGCGCCTTTTCCGTGCCCGGGGAATGACTGGGGGAGCGCTCGGGGGAAGCGCGGGGCGCGCTCGGGGGGTTGAGCGCGGGCGTGGGGAACTGGCAGGGGGCACGCGGGAGTTGGGGCGGCTGTGGGGCGGGGGTAGGTACGGCGAAGCCGCCGTCACCCCGGGGTGACGGCGGCTTCGTTGTGGGCGTCAGGCCTTGCGGAGCTGGAAGGCCAGGCCGAGGGACTCGTCGGCGAAGGTCTCCGACTCCCAGTCGGCCGCACCGGCGGCGAAGTCGGTCGCGAGGACCTCCTCGGCGACGAGCGGGCCGTGCTCGGCGATGGCCTCGGCGGTCTCCTCCGAGGTGGCGCGCCAGCGCAGGACGATGCGGTCGGCGACGTCCAGGCCGGAGTTCTTGCGGGCCTCCTGGATCTGGCGGATGGCGTCGCGGGCGATGCCGAGGCGCTTGAGCTCCGGGGTGATGGCCAGGTCGAGGGCGACGGTGGCGCCGGACTCGTTGGCGACGGCCCAGCCCTCGCGCGGGGTCTCGGTGATGATCACCTCGTCCGGGGAGAGGGTGATCGTCTCGCCGTCCAGCTCGACCGAGGTCTCGCCGGTGGCGCGCAGTTCGGCGGCCAGCCGGGCGGCGTCGGTGGCGGCGACCGCCTTGGCGACGTCCTGGACGCCCTTGCCGAAGCGCTTGCCCAGCGCGCGGAAGTTGGCCTTGGCGCTGGTGTCGACCAGCGAACCGCCCACCTCGGCCAGCGACTCCAGGGCGGAGACGTTGAGCTCCTCGGCGATCTGCGCGCGCAGGTCGGCGGGCAGCTCCTCCCAGCCCTGGGCGGCGACCAGCGCGCGGGAGAGCGGCTGACGGGTCTTCACGCCGGACTCGGCGCGGGTGGCCCGGCCCAGCTCGACCAGGCGGCGGACCAGCGCCATGTGCCGGGAGAGCTCGGCGTCGATCAGCGACTCGTCGGCCTCCGGCCAGGTGGACAGGTGCACCGAGGCCGGGGCCTCCGGGGTGACCGGGACGACCAGGTCCTGCCAGACCCGCTCGGTGATGAACGGGGTGAGCGGGGCCATCAGGCGGGTGACCGTCTCCAGCGCCTCGTGCAGGGTGGCGAGCGCGGCGGCGTCGCCCTGCCAGAAGCGGCGGCGGCCGCGGCGGACGTACCAGTTGGACAGGTCGTCGACGAAGCCGGAGAGCAGCTTGCCGGCGCGCTGGGTGTCGTACGCCTCGTAGGCCGCGTCGACCTCGCGGACCAGGGTGTTCAGCTCGGAGAGCACCCAGCGGTCCAGCTGCGGACGGTCGGCCGGGGCCGGGTCGTTCGCCGAGGGCGCCCAGTTCGAGGTGCGGGCGTACAGGGCCTGGAAGGCGACGGTGTTCCAGTAGGTGAGGAGGGTCTTGCGGACCACCTCCTGGATGGTGCCGTGGCCGACCCGGCGGGCCGACCAGGGCGAGCCGCCGGCCGCCATGAACCAGCGGACGGCGTCGGCGCCGTGCTGGTCCATCAGCGGGATCGGCTGCAGGATGTTGCCCAGGTGCTTGGACATCTTGCGGCCGTCCTCGGCCAGGATGTGGCCCAGGCAGACGACGTTCTCGTACGCGTTCTTGTCGAACACCAGGGTGCCGACCGCCATCAGCGTGTAGAACCAGCCGCGGGTCTGGTCGATCGCCTCGGAGATGAACTGCGCCGGGTAGCGCTGCTCGAACAGCTCCTTGTTCTGGTACGGGTAGCCGTACTGGGCGAAGGGCATCGAGCCCGAGTCGTACCAGGCGTCGATGACCTCGGGCACGCGGGTGGCGGTGCCGCCGCAGTCGCGGCAGGCGAAGGTCACCGCGTCGATGTACGGGCGGTGCGGGTCGAGGCCGCTCTGGTCGGTGCCGGTGAGCTCGGACAGCTCGGCCAGCGAGCCGACGCAGGTGAGGTGGCCCTCCTCGCAGCGCCAGATCGGCAGCGGGGTGCCCCAGTAGCGGTTGCGGCTGAGCGCCCAGTCGATGTTGTTGTTCAGCCAGTCGCCGAAGCGGCCGTGCTTGACCGTCTCCGGGAACCAGTTGGTGGCCTCGTTCTCGCGGATCATCGCGTCCTTGACGGCGGTGGTCCGGATGTACCAGGACGGCTGCGCGTAGTAGAGCAGCGCGGTGTGGCAGCGCCAGCAGTGCGGGTAGCTGTGCTCGTACGGCAGGTGGCGGAAGAGCAGGCCGCGCTCCTTGAGGTCCGCGACCAGGGCCTCGTCGGCCTTCTTGAAGAACTGGCCGCCGACCAGCGGGACCTCGGGGGCGAAGGTGCCGTCGCCGAGCACCGGGTTGACCACCGGCAGGCCGTACCGGCGGCAGACCGCGAGGTCGTCCGCGCCGAAGGCGGGGGACTGGTGGACGACGCCGGTGCCGTCCTCGGTGGTGACGTAGTCGGCGGTGACGACGTAGTGCGCGTTCTCGATCGCGACCAGGTCGAAGGGGCGGCGGTAGGCCCAGCGCTCCATCTCGGCACCGGTGAAGGACTCGCCGGTGGTCTCCCAGCCCTCGCCGAGCGCCTTGGCGACCAGCGGCTCGGCGACGACGAGCTTCTCGTTGCCGTCGGTGGCCACCACGTAGGTGACCTCGGGGTGGACGGCGGCGGCGGTGTTGGAGACCAGGGTCCACGGGGTGGTGGTCCAGACCAGCAGGGCGGCCCGGCCGGCCAGCGGGCCGCCGGTCAGCGGGAAGCGGACGTAGACCGAGGGGTCGACCACGGTCTCGTAGCCCTGGGCCAGCTCGTGGTCCGAGAGGCCGGTGCCGCAGCGCGGGCACCAGGGGGCGACGCGGTGGTCCTGGACGAGCAGGCCCTTGTCGAAGATCTGCTGGAGCGACCACCAGACGGACTGGACGTACGACGGGTCCATCGTGCGGTAGGCCTCGTCGAGGTCGACCCAGTACCCCATGCGGGTGGTCAGCTCGGCGAAGGCGTCGGTGTGGCGGGTCACCGACTCGCGGCACTTGGCGTTGAACTCGGCGATGCCGTACGCCTCGATGTCCTGCTTGCCGGAGAAGCCCAGCTCCTTCTCGACGGCGAGCTCGACCGGGAGGCCGTGGCAGTCCCAGCCGGCCTTGCGGGCGACGTGGTAGCCCTTCATCGTCCGGTAGCGCGGGAAGACGTCCTTGAAGACGCGGGCCTCGATGTGGTGGGCGCCGGGCATGCCGTTGGCGGTGGGCGGGCCCTCGTAGAACACCCACTCGGGGCGGCCCTCGGACTGCTCCAGGCTGCGCTGGAAGATCTTGTTGTCCTGCCAGAACGACAGGATCGTGTGCTCCAGCGCAGGCAGATCCACCTGCGCGGGGACGGGGTTGTAGGAGCTGGCCATCGCGGCGTCTACCTCCGGCGGATGCTGGGACTGGATCCTCCGGAGGGACGAGACGGCCGGGCCGCCCCGCGGTACCACCCTCCTTGGCCGCGGTACTGCGTTCGCGGCCCTCTTGTTTGGGCTTGCTGCCGGGTCTAGTGGGCCCCCGCGGCATCGCGGCGGCCGTTCTTCCGGCGGCTCCGGGGTGATCTTCCCGCCGTGCACACCCCCGGGCTCGCACCGTCCCCGGGTCGCTGGTGGCTGCGTACGTCGGTACTCGTCCCATCTGCGCCTTGCAGGGCCAGTGTATCGGCCGGGTGAGCCGGTTTGTCCAAACCGTTTTCCGGCGGGCGGCCCGTGGGAGGGCCGGTCGGCGCTCGGGTCGAGGCTCCGGTGAGTGCTCCGCCGCACGCCCCGGCGGGCGCTCCGGGGCGTGCGGCGGCGGAGGTTAGCCGGAGTCGATCTGGGCACAAATCCATGAGCGCACGGGGCGTGACGGTTGGGGCGGCTGCCTGGGTGGGAACGTTATGAGGCGTCGGTATGTCATGTTGTGACCGGTTTTGATCGGGATTATCGTTCCGGCACTGGAAGCCGCCGGGAACCGGCGGCTCGATTCGTTCGTAGATGGGGTCGAAAGCCATGGCTGAGAAGGGAACCGGCGCGGGTACCGCCACCAAGCGGGCACGCAAGGCCGTGGCGGTCGACCCAGGGGAGGGGACCGTGACCACTACCGCACCGAAGAGCAGCACCGACACCGTCACCGCACCGCGCGGCGCCGAGTCCGTGGACCCGGCCACGCTGCCGGTCCGGCCCGGCGAGGAGCCGTGGACCGCCGAGGAGGTCCACGAGCTGCACGACGAGCTGATCAGCGACCTCGAGCGGCTCCGGAACGAGATCGACGCCGCCGAGGCGGCCATCTCCGGCCTGATGCGCGACTCCAACGACGGAGCCGGCGACGACCAGGTGGACGCCGGGACGAAGAACATCTCGCGGGAGAGCGAGCTGGCGCTGGCCAACAACGCGCGGGACAGCCTGGCCCAGACCGAGCGCGCGCTGGAGCGGCTGGAGGGCGTCGGGTTCGGCATCTGCGAGTCCTGCGGGCAGGCCATCGGCAAGGCCCGGATGCAGGCCTTCCCGCGGGCGACGCTCTGCGTGCAGTGCAAGGCCAAGCAGGAACGCCGCTGAACCGGGCGACCGGAGCGACGCCGGGGGTCGGGCTTGCCGTACGCTCGACCCCGTATCGTCGCCCGGACAACGTCGCCTGACGCGTTCGTGAACGCGGCAGGTCGTCACCGGCCCACCACCCTCCCCCTCCTGCGGACCGGGGGAGCTCCATCGGCAGCGGAGCGGATCATCAGCACGCAAGGTTCCCCCCACACCCGGGACGACGCCGTCCCGTCCCCCGCCGATGCCGTGGAGGTGCCCGTGGCCGAGCCGACCGAGCCGAGCCGGGCGGCCGTGGACGAGGCGGCGGCCGAGCAGCCCAAGGGCCCGCGCCGGATCGGCGTGCTGCTGGCCGTCGCGATGCTCGCCTACCTGATCGACCTCGGCAGCAAGGTGCTGGTGGCCGCCCGGCTGGAGAACCACGCGGCGATCGAGGTGATCGGCGACGTCGTCACCCTCCAGGTGATCCGCAACTCGGGCGCGGCCTTCGGGATCGGGCAGGCGCTGACCGTCGTCTTCACGATGATCGCCTCCTCCGTCATCGTGGTGATCTGGCGGATCGCCCGCCGGCTGTACAGCCTGCCCTGGGCGATCGCGCTCGGGCTGCTGCTCGGTGGGGCGCTCGGCAACCTCACCGACCGGCTGTTCCGCGCGCCCAGCGTCTTCCGCGGGCACGTGGTGGACTTCATCTCCGTCCAGCACTTCGCGGTCTTCAACCTCGCGGACTCGGCGATCGTCTGTGGCGGGATCCTGGTGGTCCTGCTCTCCTTCCTGGGCAGCAACCCGGACGGCACCGTCCACCAGCCGCCGGAGAAGGCCGGGAAGTAGCGGGAAGCCGGAGCGGGCCCGGAAGCGGGCCGGGCCACCGGCGGGCGGGGGCGGGCCGCGTTTCCGGCATACTCGTACGGGTGAGTACCGCAGCGCAGATCCGCAGCCTCCCCGTACCCGACGGCCTGGAGGGCGAGCGCCTCGACGCCGCCCTGGCCCGGATGTTCGGCTTCTCCCGGACCAAGGCCGCCGAGCTGGCCGCCGACGGCAAGGTGACGCTCGACGGCGCCGTGGCCGGCAAGTCGGACCGGGTGACCGCCGGTTCCTGGCTGGAGGTCGAGATCCCCGCCCCGGCCGCCCCCGTGCAGATCGTCGCCGAGGCGGTCGAGGGCATGCGGATCGTGCACGACGACGAGGACATCGTGCTGGTCGACAAGCCGGTCGGCGTGGCCGCGCACCCCAGCCCCGGCTGGACCGGCCCCACCGTGATCGGTGGACTGGCCGCGGCCGGGTACCGGATCTCCACCTCGGGCGCCGCCGAGCGCCAGGGCATCGTGCACCGGCTGGACGTCGGCACCTCCGGGCTGATGGTGGTCGCCAAGTCCGAGCGCGCGTACACCGACCTCAAGCGGCAGTTCCACGACCGGATCACCGAGAAGCGCTACCACACGCTGGTGCAGGGCCACCCGGACCCGATGAGCGGGACGGTGGACGCGCCGATCGGGCGGCACCCCAGCTCGGACTGGAAGTGGGCCGTCACCCAGGACGGCAAGGCGTCCGTCACCCACTACGACCTGATCGAGGCGTACCGGGCCGCGTCGCTGCTGGCGATCAAGCTGGAGACCGGGCGCACCCACCAGATCCGCGTCCACATGTCCGCGCTGCGCCACCCCTGCGTGGGCGACCTGACGTACGGCGCCGACCCGACGCTGGCCAAGCGGCTGGGGCTGACCCGGCAGTGGCTGCACGCGGTGTCGCTCGGCTTCGAGCACCCGGCGGACGGGCAGTGGGTCGAGTTCTCCAGCGAGTACCCGGAGGACCTGCGCAAGGCGCTGGACATCATCGCGGCGGAGAGCTGAGGTGGCGGCCGCCACCATCCGGATCGCCGAGTCGGACGCCGACCTGGAGCTGGCGCGGGCCGTCCGGCGCGAGGTGTTCGTCGTCGAGCAGGAGGTGCCGGAGGAGCTGGAGTACGACGAGTACGACGCGACCTCGGTGCACCTGCTGGCCGTCGGGGCCGACGGGGCCGCGCTGGGCACCGCGCGGCTGATCTTCGGCGAGCAGGCGCGGGAGCTGACCGGCGGCGTCGAGGGGCGCGTGCTGCTCGGGCGGCTCGCGGTCGTCGCGGCGGCCCGGGGGACGGGGCTGGGCGCCGAGCTGGTGCGGGCGGTCGAGGCCGCGGGCGTCGAGCGCGGGGCCGCCGAGGTCGAGCTGCACGCGCAGGTGCGGGCGCTCGGGTTCTACGAGCGGCTGGGGTACCTGGCCGAGGGGCCGGTGTACGACGACGCGGGGATTCCGCACCGGACGATGACGCGGGTGCTGTAGGCGTTCTCGGGGGCCTGCCCCCGATTCGTGCTGGTCCCCGTACCCCTGCCGGGGTGCGGGGACCTCTGCTCTCGCGCGCGGCTCAGCCGTCGGTGGTGCGGATGCGGGGCAGGGCGTGGGGGTGCTCGTCCCGCAGGTGGGCGATGAGCTGTTCGCGGATGTCGAAGCGGAGCTGGGCGGCGTCGTCGGGGGTGCGGGCGGTCATGGTGGCGCGCACGACGATGGTGCTGGGCGTGGTGTCGGTGACCTGGAGGGCCCACTCGGCGCCGTCCCACAGCGGGTGCCGGTCGAGGCGGGCGCGCAGGGCGGTGCGCAGCTCGTCCACCGGGGTGCTGTGGTCGAGGTGGAGCAGGACGGCGGCGAGCAGGCCCGGGTCGCGGCGGGTCCAGTTCTCGAAGGGCTTGCTGACGAAGTACGACACCGGGACGATCAGCCGGCGGTAGTCCCAGAGCCGGACCACCAGGTAGCTGAGGGTGATCTCCTCGACGGTGCCCTGCTGGCCGTCCACCACCACGGTGTCGCCGATCCGGACGGTGTCGCCGAAGGCGATCTGCAGGCCGGCGAAGAAGTTGCCCAGGGTGCTCTGGGCGGCGATGCCGGCCACGATGCCGATGATGCCCGCCGAGGCGAGCAGGCTGGCGCCGACGGTGCGCATGGCGGAGAAGGTCAGCAGCATCACGGCCGCCGTGACCACGACGATCAGCGCGTTGACCACCCGGCGCAGCATGCTGATCTGGGTGTGCACCCGCTGGACCCGCGCCGGGTCGTCGACGCGGGTCTCGTAGCGGCCGAGCAGGGCCTCCAGGACGGCGGCCACCACGCGGACGGTGAGCCAGCCCAGGGAGGCGAGCAGGAACAGCAGGAGCAGGTGGTGCGCGCCGTCGTCGTGCTTCAGGTGGAAGGTCCGCTGGAGCGGTCTGGCGGCGAGCAACAGGGCCGACACGACGGTGAGTTGGAGCGGGATCCGGCAGCGGCGGAGCAGCGGCCAGAGCGGCGCCGAGGGCCGGCGGGCGGCGATCCGCTGGAGGGCCTGGTCGACGGCCCAGCCGACCGCCAGGGTGGCGGCGACGGTGGCGAGCAGCGAGATCAGCGGCCAGGGCATGCGCCGTACGATACCCGGGCACAGTGGGATGAACCGGGCGGAACGGTGTGGTGGCTTTATCGGACGCCTACCCGTACGGCGGATACGATCAGCGGCCATGGAGTTCGGTGGGGCATGGCGTCGCTGGCGCGCCCGGGGATCATCGGTCAGACGCAGGCTGCTGGCCGGGGCGGTGGCCCTGGTGGCGGTGGCCGCGGCCGGTACCGCGACGGTGGCGTCCGGCGGTGAGCGGGCGGTCCAGCGGGAGGACCGTTTCCTCAGCATGCCGGAGACGCCCGGCGGTGCCGAGCAGATCCAGCTGGACACCTCCTTCTTCACCACCGCCGGCGGCGGTCCGCGCCCGGCGGTGCTGCTGGCGCACGGCTTCGGCGGCTCCAAGGCGGGCGAGCGCGAGCGCGCCGAGCAGCTGGCCCGGCAGGGGTACGCGGTGCTGACCTGGTCGGCGCGCGGCTTCGGGCACTCGGGCGGCCGGATCGGGCTGAACGCGCCGGACCGCGAGGTCGAGGACGTCAAGCACCTGGTGGACTGGCTGGCCCAGCGGCCCGAGGTGCGGCTGGACGCGGCCGGCGACCCGAAGGTCGGCATCACCGGCGCCTCGTACGGCGGGGCGGTCTCGCTGCTGGCCTCCGCCTACGACCCCCGGATCGACGCGGTGGCCACCCAGATCACCTGGTGGAACCTGGCCGACGCGCTGTTCCCGCAGGGCGTGCAGGGCTCGGGCGCCGCGGACGGCGTGTTCAAGAAGCTGTGGGCCGGGATCTTCTTCACCACCGGCTCGGCCGGGGAGCTCGGGCCGTCCGGCGGGGCGCCGCGGGAGGGCGGCGGGCCCCAGCCGGCCGCGGGCGGGCCGGTCGGCTGCGGGCGGTTCCTGGACTCGCTCTGCGCGATGTACGACCGGGTGGCCACCGCCGGGCACGCCGACCCGGAGGCCGTCGCGCTGCTGGAGCGCTCCAGCCCGTCCTCGGTGGCGGACCGGCTCAAGGCGCCCACGCTGGTGGTGCAGGGGCAGCAGGACTCGCTGTTCCCGCTGGACCAGGGGGACCGCATCGCCGCGGCGGTGGCCGCCAACGGCGCGCCGGTGGCGGTGGACTGGTTCGCCGGCGGCCACGACGGCGGGACGGACACCTCCGAGCGGGTCGACGACCGGGTGACGGCCTGGTTCGACCACTACCTGAAGGGGCGGGGCAACGACACCGGCTCCGCGTTCCGGATCACCCGCACCGGCGGGGTGGACTCGACCGGCTTCCAGGCCGTGCTGCGCGGGGCCAGCGCCGACCGGTACCCGGGGCTGGGCGGGACCGGCTCGCGGAGCGTCGAGCTGGCGGGCGGCGAGCAGACCCTCGCCAACCCGCCCGGCGGTGCGCCGCCCGGGATCTCGACGCTGCCGGGCGTCGGCGGGCTCAGCCAGGCGGCCTCGCTGGGCGCCGGGCTGTCGCTGGACTTCCCCGGGCAGAACGCCGCCTTCGACTCGGCGCCGCTGGACTCTCCGCTGCACCTGACCGGGCAGCCGACCGTGCCGGTGCGGGTGACGGCGGACCGGCCGGACGCGGTGCTGTTCGCGAAGCTGTACGACGTCGGGCCGGACGGCAAGGCGGTGCTGCCGCAGCAGCTCGCCGCCCCGCTGCGGGTGACCGGCGCGGACGCCGGCCGGACCGTCACGGTGGCGCTGCCGACCGTGGACCACACCTTCCCGGCCGGGCACCGGGTGCGGCTGGTGCTGGCGAGCACCGACCTCGCGTACGCCTCGCCGGTCGAGCCGGCCACCTACCGGGTGGCGCCGGCCGGGGCGCTCACCGTGCCGACCGTCGAGGAGCTGGTCACCGAGGCGGCGCCGCTGCCCGCGCGGACCTGGGTGCTGCCGGTGATCGCCGTGCTGGCGGCCGCGGCCCTGGTGCTGGCACCGCGGCTGCGGCGCCGCCGGGCCGCCGCCGGGCCCGACTTCGACCCGGAGCTGGCCGCGGTGCCGCTGCGGATCAGCGGGCTGAGCAAGCGCTACAAGGGTGCCCAGGACCGCTACGCCGTACGGGAGTTGGGCTTCCGGGTGGAGCAGGGGCAGGTGCTCGGGCTGCTCGGGCCGAACGGCGCGGGCAAGACCACCACGCTGCGGATGCTGATGGGGCTGATCCGGCCGGACGCCGGGGAGATCCGGATCTTCGGGCACCTGGTGCGGCCTGGCGCGCCGGTGCTGTCGCGGGTCGGGGCGTTCGTCGAGGGCGCCGGCTTCCTGCCGCACCTCACCGGGCGGGCCAACCTGCGGCTGTACTGGCAGGCGACCGGGCGGCCGGAGGCGGACGCGCGGTTCGACGAGGCGCTGGCCATCGCCGGGCTCGGCGAGGCGCTGGACCGTGCGGTGCGGACGTACTCCCAGGGCATGCGGCAGCGGCTGGCGATCGCCCAGGCGATGCTCGGGATGCCGGACCTGCTGATCCTGGACGAGCCGACCAACGGGCTGGACCCGCCGCAGATCCGCGAGATGCGCGAGGTGATGATCCGGTACGCGGCCGGCGGGCGGACCGTGATCGTGTCGAGCCACCTGCTGTCCGAGGTCGAGCAGAGCTGTTCGGACCTGGTCGTGATGGACCGCGGGCGGCTGGTCACGGCCGGCCCGGTCGGGGACATCGTGGGCGCCGGCGAGCTGCTGGTGATCGGCATCGCCGGCCCGTACGACCCGGTGCCGGTGGTCGAGAAGGTCGGCGCGCTGGCCGGGGTCGGCTCGGCGGAGGCCGTCGAGGGCGGGCTGATGGTGCGCCTGGACGGGCTCACGGCCAGCGAGCTGCTGGCCGAACTGGTGCGGCTGGAGGTGCCGGTGGAGAGCGCCGGGCCGCAGCGGCGGCTGGAGGACGCGTTCCTGTCGTTGATCGGAGGTGGAGCGTGAGCGTCGTCGCGACGGACCGCGCCGGGTCGGAGGACCGGGCCGGGTCGATGGACCACGCCGAGGGGTACCGGGCGAGCCGGACGCTGCCGCTGCGGGTGGAGGCGATGCGGCAGCTGCGCCGGCGCCGCACGCTGGTGATCGGCGCGGTGCTGGCCGCCATGCCGTTCGTCATCCTGGCCGCGTTCCAGATCGGCGGCACCCCGGGCCGACCGGACCGGACCACCTTCATCGAGCTGGCCACCGCCTCCGGGGCCAACTTCGCGGTCACCATGCTGTTCGTCGGGACCGGCTTCATGCTGGTCATCCCGGTCGCGCTGTTCTGCGGGGACACCGTCGCCTCCGAGGCCAGCTGGTCCTCGCTGCGCTACCTGCTCGCCGCGCCGGTGCCCCGGGCCCGGCTGCTGGCCCGCAAGTTCGTGGTCGGGCTGGCGTTCTCGGCGGTGGCGGTGGTGATGCTGCCCGCGATCGGGCTGGTCGTCGGCACGGCGGCGTACGGCTGGGGGGACCTCAAGCTGCCCGCCGGGGTCAGCCTGCCGGCCTCGCAGGCGCTGCCCCGGATCGCCGTCGCGGTGGCCTTCGTGTTCCTCGCCGAGATCGTGATCGCGGCGCTGGCGTTCTGGCTCTCCACGGCCACCGACGCGCCGCTGGGCGCCGTCGGCGGTGCGGTGTTCGCCTCGATCATCACCGGGGTGCTGGACGCCGTCACCGCGCTGGGCGACCTGCGGGAGTGGCTGCCGGCGCACTGGCAGTACGCCTGGGCGGACGCGTTGCAGCCGCAGCTGGAGTGGGGCGGCATGGTGCAGGGCGTGTCGCTGTCGCTCTCGTACGCGGCGGTGCTGCTGGCGCTGGCGTTCCGCGGGTTCGCGCGCAAGGACGTGGTGTCGTAGCAGGCCGTGGGGCCGACCGGTCGGGACGTGGTGTCCCGGTCGGCCCGGGGCGATGGGGGATCATGGGCGGGTAGCCGATTCCCCTGCTGAAGGACCCGAACCGTGGCCCAGATCGTCCTCTTCCACTCCGCCTACGGGCTGCGGCCCGCCGTGCACGCCGCCGCCGAGCGGCTGCGCGCCGCCGGGCACACCGTGCACACGCCGGACCTGTTCGACGGGCGGACCTTCGAGTCCGTCGAGGAGGCGCAGGAGTTCCAGGAGGAGCTCGGCGGCCGCGACGAGCTGCTGCGCCGGGCGGTGGCGGCGTCCGCTCCGGTGTCCGAGGGCGGGCTGGTGTACGCCGGCTTCTCGCTCGGCGGCGCGGTGGCGCAGAACCTGGCGCTGGCCGACGAGAAGGCGCGCGGGCTGCTGCTCCTGCACGGCACCTCGGACCTGCGGGAGGACGCGGCCATCGAGATCCCGGTGCAGCTGCACATCGCGGAGCCGGACCCGTTCGAGCCGGAGGACTGGCTGAACGCCTGGTACCTGCGGATGCGGCGGGCCGGCGCGGAGGTGGAGGTGCACCGCTACCGGGGCGCCGGGCACCTGTTCACCGACCCCGAGCTGCCGGACTACGACGAGGAGGCGGCCGAGCGGGCCTGGGCGGCGGCGCTGGACTTCCTCGCGGAGCTGGACGACTGACGCCGGGGCGGACGGCTGACGTCCGCGCCGACCGACCTGAACCGAAGGACCGACGCCGCGGGCGCCGGGTGGGGCTGCGACACCGCCCCTCCCGGCGCCCTCCGCGTTCCCGGGCCCGGTCCGGTCTCCCGGGCCCGGTCCGGCCCGTCCACCCGGCCGGAAGGACTGTTTCCGGACAGCTACAGAGGGTGATCATGGCCCAAGTGGTCCAGACCTCTCAAGGCCCCGCGGCCGTCCGGCCAGCACCGATGATCGATACGGAATCCGCTGTTCACCGTACGGCCCCTTCGGCGTAACGGTTCTCGGGCGTGCCCGGACGGCCGGAATTCCCAGGGCCTCGTTGATCTCCGGTGAATCGCGTTCATAGCATCGCTGTGCACTCCAACCCTCACTCGCTCGCCGAATCCGTGGAAATGCCGCCATCCGCCATTTCCCGCGACACCAGCTTGGAGCCGCACATGCTTGTTCTCGGAATCACCAACAACGACCTGGCCGGCGCCTGCCTGGTCCAGGACGGAACGGTCCTCGCGGCCGTCAGTGAAGAGCGGTTCACCCGGGTCAAGGACCACCGGACGTGGCCGGAGCGATCCATCGAGTACGTTCTGAAGGAGGCCGGGGTCACCCTTTCCGAGGTCGATAGGGTGGCCTACGGCTGGCAGGCCGGATTCGACGCCGAAAAGCACCTGCTGCTCTATGTGGACCGGATTTCGGAGGAGGCCCTCCGGCGGCCCGAGGCGCTTCCGCACCTGCGCAAGCGGATATCCGACGAAATTCGCAACGACCGGCTGAAGCGCGCCGAGTTCGAGTCCTTCGTAGACGACAACGGACTGCGCGCCAAGGTGGTTCACGTCGACCACCACGAGTCCCACGGGCTGGGCGCCTTCCTCTGCTCCCCGTTCGACGAGGCGCTCGTGGTCACCTGCGACGGCCGCGGGGACTTCCAGTCCCTGACCGTCACCCACTACCACCCGGGCGGCGAGGAGGTGCTCCAGCGCGAGACCTCGATCGACAGCCTCGGCTACTTCTACGGCCGGATCACCAAGCTGCTCGGCTTCCGCCCCAACCGGCACGAGGGCAAGATCACCGGCCTGGCCGCCAACGGCGACCCGGAGAAGCTGCTCCCGCTGATGCGGCGGATGATCGACATCGAGGAGGACGGCGCGATCCGGGCCCGCTGCGGCGACTGGTACCAGCCGTCCTACGAGGGCTACTCCGAGGAGCTGCTGCGCGAGATCGCGACGCACGAGCCGGCCGACGTCGCGGCGGCGGCCCAGCGGCACGTGGAGGACCTGCTGACCGCCGTGGTGGCGCGGCACATCGGCCGGGTTCCCAGCGGCAACGTCTGCCTGTCCGGCGGGGTGTTCGCCAACGTCAAGCTGAACCAGCGGATCTTCGAGACCGCGGGCGTGCGGAACATCTACGTGCTGCCGCCGATGGGCGACGGCGGGCTGCCGCTGCAGGCCGCCGTGGTGGTGGCCCACCGGGAGACCGGCGAGCGCCCGCGGGTGCCCTCGATGGCGCTCGGGCCGGACGCGGCGATCTCCGAGGGCCTGCTGGAGGAGATCCTGCGCGACTACCCGGGGCTGCGCTACCGGCGGATCGGCGAGGACATGCGCGAGGTGCTGCTCGCCGCGCTGGAGGCGGACCAGGTCATCGGCACCTACCGCGGCCGGATGGAGTTCGGCCCGCGCGCGCTCGGGCGGCGCAGCGTCATCTACGGCACCGCCGACGTGACCATGAACGACTGGCTCAACAAGCGCCTGAACCGCACCGAGTTCATGCCCTTCGCGCCGATCACCGCCGAGGACCTGGCGGCCGACTGCTACCGGGGCTGGGCCCCCGAGCAGCCCTCGGCGCTGTTCATGACGATCACCTACGACTGCCACGAGGCCTTCGCCAAGGCCTGCCCGGCGGTGGTGCACGTCGACAACACCGCCCGGCCGCAGATCGTCCGGGCCCAGGACGACCCGTTCCTGCACGGCCTGCTGATGGCCTGGTACGAGCGGAGCGGGCAGGCGGCGCTGGTGAACACCTCGTTCAACAAGCACGAGGAGCCGATCGTCGGCTCGCACCGCGACGCGCTGGACCCGCTGTTCGACGAGGTGGTCGACCTGCTGCTGGTGGACGACGTCTACCTGGTCTGGAAGGACTCCGCCGAGGGCTTCATGGCGCGGCAGGCCGTCTGACCCGGGGGGGCGGGCCGGGCGGGCGAGGGCCTGGACCGATGAACGAGGTCTAGTCCAATTGACCGTCCGGCCCGTTGACCGGGAAAGTTTGAACTATCGTCAGATCGTATGGTGCGAGCGCCGAGTGAGGAGACCGATGCAGCCGCAAGCCGGAACGCGGTACGAGGTCGAGGCCGTCGTCTTCGACATGGACGGGGTCCTGATCGACTCCAGGCCGGTGATCGAGGAGGCGTGGCGGTCGGTGGCTCGGCGCCACGGCCGGGTGCTGACGGGCCCGGAGCTGGAGGAGTACGTCCACGGGCGGACCGGCGCCGAGACCGTCCGGCTGATCTTCCCGGACCACTCGGACGCCGACCGGAAGGCGATCTGGGCCGAGGTGGACACCGTCGAGGAGGAGGCGCCGTACCCGGTGATCCCGGGCGCCGACGGGCTGGCCGCCCGGCTGCGGCGGGCGGGGGTGCCGATCGGGCTGGCCACCAGCAGCTGGCCGCGGAAGATCGAGAACGCGCTCGGCGGGCTCGGCCTGCTCGACACCTTCCGGGTGCGCGTCACCCGGGACGACGTCGAGCGGGGCAAGCCGCACCCGGACCCGTACCTGGCGGCCTGCCGGGGGCTCGGGATCCGGCCGCAGCGCACGCTGGTCTTCGAGGACTCGGTCAGCGGGGTCCGCTCGGCGGTCGACGCGGGGGCGGTGTGCGTCGGGATCGGCGGGCCGGCCCTGGTGGAGGCGGGCGCGGTGGCCGCGGTGCCGGACTTCACCGCGCTGGTGGTGGGCGAGGCCGGGGCCGCGGGGGCGCTGGTGCTGGCCGACCCGGAGGGGCTGGTCTCGGTGGTGCTCACGGCCGGGCCGCACGGTGGCTGAGGCGTCGCCGTCGGGCACGCGGTCGGGCATGCCGTCGGGCGCGTCGTCGGGGGTGCTCCCGGGGGTGCCGGGCGCGCCGGTGATGGCGAGGTCGGCGGCGGTCTCGGCGTTCGGCGTCTTCCTCGTCCTGGGCGTGCTCACCGCCTCGCTCGGCGCCTCGCTGCCCTTCCTGCGGGAACGTTTCGGCGCCGAGCACGAGGTGGGCCGGGTGGTCTCGGCCTACAACCTCGGCGCGCTCGCGGCGACGCTCGGCATCGGGCTGCTCGGGCGGCGGCTGAACGTCCGGGCGGCGCCGCCCGTCCTGCTCGCGGTCTTCGCGGCGGGCGCGGCCGGGATGGCGGCCAGCCCCGGCTGGTCCGCCTACCTGGGCTGCGCGGCGGTGACCGGCGTCGGGTACGGCGGGCTGGCGCTCACCCTCAACACGGCGTTCGCGCGCGGGTTCGCCGGGAACAGCGTGGTGATGGTCAACCGGCTGAACGCGGTGTTCGGGATCGGCGCGATGCTGGGCCCGCTGGCCGCCGGGGCCCTGGGCCGGACGGACATCCGGCTGCTGGCGCTGGCGGCGGCGGTGTGCGCGCTGCCGTGCTTCCTGGTCGGACGGGCGGGGGCGGTGCTCGCGGCGGCGCCCCGGACGGAGCCCGCGGACCGGGCCGGGGCCGACGGCCGACGGCTCGGGATCGTCGTGGCCTTCCTGCCGTTCCTGCTGGTGGGCCTGGTGTACGCGGGCCTGGAGACCAGCATCGGCACCTGGCAGTCGACCCAGCTGGAGCGGGATGGCTGGAGCACCCAGGCGGCGACCACCGCGGCCTCGGGGTTCTGGGCCGGGCTGGCCGTCGGCCGGCTGGTGATCCCGCAGCTGACCCGCCGGGTGCCGGGCCGCACCGCGCTGCCGGCCTACCTGGCGGCCGCGCTCGGCGCGCTGGCGCTGGCCGCCGTGCCGCACCTCGCGGTGGCGGCCTACCCGCTGGCCGGGCTGGCGCTGGCGCCGGTGCTGCCGACGCTGATCGCCTGGGTCTCGGGCGTGGCGGAGGTGCCGCAGCAGGCGACCTCGGTGCTGACGCTCTGCTGCATGCTCGGCAACGCCGTCGTACCGGCGGTGGTGGGGGCGATCGGCGGTTCGGGCGGGCCGGTGGTGATCCCGCTGGTGCTGGCCGGGGCCTGCCTGCTCTGCCTCGGACTCGCCGGGTGGCTGCGGGCCGTACGGCCCTGAGCGCGACCCTGCCCGCGCGGGAAGTCGGCCGGACCGACGTCCCGCGCGGGCGTCCGACGTCGTTCTAGGGCTGCCCGGGCCTGATCATGGCGAAGGGGGCGCCCTGCGGGTCGGTGACCACGGTCATCCGGCCGGCTGCCATGTCGAAGGGCGGGGCGAGGACGGTGCCGCCGCGCTTGATCAGGGCGTCCGCGGTGGAGTCCACGTCGTCGACCGCGAAGTAGGTCAGCCAGTGGGCCGGGGTGCCGGGCGGGTCGTTGGCGAGCAGGGTGGCGCCGCCGACCCCGCGGCCGCCGACGCACAGCTGCCAGTAGGAGTCCGCGCCCTCCAGCGGCTCGATCTCGATGCCGAACGCCTCGCCGTAGAAGGCGGTGGCGGCCGGGATGTCGCTGGTGTGCAGCTCGTTCCAGGTCAGCGCGCCGGCCTCGTTGACGACCTGGGCGCCGAAGAACTCGCCGGGCTGCCAGACGCCGAACACCGCGCCCTGCGGGTCGGCGGCGATCAGCATCCGGCCCAGCGTGCCGACGTCCATGACCGGGGCGAGCAGGGTGCCGCCGGCCGCGACGATCGCGTCCTGGGTGGCCTGGGCGTCGGTGGAGGCCAGGTAGCCGGTCCAGACGGTCGGCGGCGCCGGCGCCCCTTCGGGGGCCATCGCGGGGCCGATGCCGGCCACGGCCCTGCCGTCGAGCTCGCAGACGGCGTAGCCGCCGAACTCGGCCGGGCCGGGTCGGCCCTGCCAGCCGAGGAGGTCGCGGTAGAAGTCCAGCGCGGCCTGCTGGTCCTGGGCCATCAGGTCGACCCAGCACGGCGTGCCGGTCGCGTACGGAGTGGTGACCTCGGGCATGTTCGCCCTTTCTGGTGAGGGGTCTCTGCCGGTCACCATCTCCTCGCGCGCGGCGGCCCGCCACTCGACACACCGCCGCGGCCGCCGGGCCGACACCGTGCGGGGCCGACGTCCTGTGCGGGGCGGGGCGGGGCGGATGTGGGGGTGGGGGCTACCGGTGCGGCGGAAGGACGGCGGTGCCGTTGTCGAGGTCGATGCCGGTACGGGGCGGGGCGCCGGCGTGGTCGTCGTCGCGGAGGGTGAGCTGGGCCTGGCGCTGCTCGATCTGGACCCGCTTGTTGGCGTTGAGCAGGGCGTGCAGCTCCTCGGTCGCGGTCGCCCCGAGGCCGAGGCTGCCGGGCCGGGCCCGGGCGGCGAGCCGCCGGGACAGCCAGCCGGGCCGGCCGGACCGCACCACGACGTGCCGGGCGGACGCGAGCGTGAAGGGCACGATCACCAGCACCGTCATGAAGAGCAGACCCGCCATCATCACCATGCCACCCCCAACGTGCCGTGGTGGCATGGGAGTTCCAGATCAGGGGAGGCGAACGGGCGCTGGTGGTGTCGGAGCAGGCCGGTACGGTCGCTGGTGGACGTGACGGCGGAGACCTGGGGGGTTGGGGATGTTCCTGAGTGTGGTGATCGGTGACGACCGGTACGAGGTGGAGACCCGGGAGGACGCGGAACGGCTGATCACCTGGGTGATGGAGAACGCGGGGAGCGGGCGGAACGCGTGGTTCGTGTTCAACGAGGACGAGGCGGGGCCGTCGAGCGACAGCACCCTCATGGTGGCGATGGACCGGGAGGCCGGGTACGGCGGTCTGGTCTGGTGCGTCAGCCTGCGCTATCCGAAGCGGGGAGGGATCTACGCATGCACCTGGGTGACCGACAACCCGTCACCGCCGGAGGACGATCCGAAGGTGATCTCGGACGCGTGGACCCCGGTGTTCATGGAGCCAGCGACCGTCCTTCCGCTGCCCGAGGTGCGGAAGGCGCTCGAGGAGTTCTGCCGTGAGGGGACCGGGGACAGGCCGACCTGTGTCGGCTGGGTCAAGGGCCACCTGAACGGCAGCCGCGTGGAGCTGGGCCCGGCGGCTACCCCCGTCCCGGAATCCTCCACGGACTGGGACTCGGTACTGGGTGCTGTGATGGAGCGTTTCGGCCCGGGGGATCTTCCCCGGGAGTAGGCCGTACTGGGCTCGCGGCGGGCTGGTTCGGCGTACGGTCGGGGTATGGACGTTCAGGCGCGACTGCTCTCGGTCAATGTCGGCAGGCCCCGGCCGAATCCGTGGAAGAAGGGGGTCGGGCTCACCGGCATCGACAAGCGGCCGGTGGCGGGCCCGGTGGCGGTGGCCGCGCCGGGGCCCAAGGGGGCGGGTGCGGTCGGGCTGGCCGGGGACCGGGTGTACGACGTGAGGAACCACGGGGGCGACGACCAGGCGGTGTACGCCTACGCCCGGGAGGATCTGGACGGCTGGCAGGCGGAGTTGGGCCGGGAGCTGGGCAACGGCTCCTTCGGCGAGAACCTGACCACCACCGGGCTGGACGTGAACGGCGCGCTGATCGGGGAACGGTGGAGGATCGGCCCGGAGGTGGTCCTGGAGGTGTCCTGCGCGCGCATCCCCTGCGGCACCTTCCAGGGCTGGCTGGAGCGCGAGGGCTGGATCCGGCGCTTCACCGAGGCCGCCCTGCCGGGCGCCTACCTGCGGGTGGTCGTCCCGGGCGAGCTGCGGGCCGGGGACCCGGTGGAGGTGGTGCACCGCCCGGACCACGACGTCACGGTGGCCCGGTCGTTCCGCGCGGTGACGACCGAACCCGGGCTGCTGCCCAGCCTGTTGGCGGCGGAGGCGCTCCCGGAGGAGGTCAAGGAGCTGGTGCGCCGGCGGACCGGAGCGTAGGGAGCGGCGGTGCGCGGGAAGCCGGGCGGGCCGACTTCCCGCGCGGGCGTCACGGGGTGGCGGTGCCGGTGGCGGACCGGGTGGTGAGGGCCGCGGTGGCGAAGGCGCGGGTGCGTTCCGCGGCCTGGTCCAGCGGGACGTGCTGGTTGTTCGGCGGGTAGAAGTCGATCTCGCCGACCCCGCTGTAGTTCGCCCAGAAGCAGGTCGTCATCGGGAAGCCGTCGGTGACGTTCTGCTGGCACTTCATCACCAGCGCCTTGGTGGAGTACGCCTTGGGCTCGCCGACGAGCGAGCGGCCGTAGTCCTTGCTCAGCTTCATGGAGTGCTCGAAGGACTTGTCGAGCGCGCCCTGGGGGTCGGCGACCTGCGTGAAGAGGCTGGTCCGCGCGGTGAGGTGAGGCACCGTCGCGTTGTGCGTCCCCTTGCTCAGGGTGATCCGGGGGTTCCCGAAGCACGACGCCTTGCCGTCGACCTCCTCCCCGTCGATCTTCAGGACGGGCAGGTCGTCGACCCCGTAGACGCCCATGTCCAGGTCGTTGCCGAACTTGAAACCGCCGTTGCCCTCCGCGCAGGTCAGTCCGTCCAACTGCGGGACGGTGACCTGGGTGTAGCGCGTCCCGGTGTCGGGTGCGAGCTTCTCCGCCTTCGGTGCCGCGGCCGGCTCGCCGCCGTCCCCCTGGCCCGACCCGCAGCCTGCGACGAGCGTCCCCAGAACCAGGGCCGCTGCCGGAATCCCCCATGTGCGCACCTGTGCGCCGCCTTTCGTGTCCCCGTAAACGATCATCAGGGATCGTACGCGACACGCCGGGTGGGCCGAGTTCCCGCATCGGGGGGTGCCAGGGCTCAGTGGCCGATCCGCCGGAAGGTGAAGGCGGTGGAGCCCTCGAGGACGGGGATGACCTCGATCTGGCTCTGCTTCCCGGGTTCGAGGACGGTCCACGAGGAGCCCTGCGGGGACGTGATCCGGTACGTGGCCGGGGCGCCGTCGACGGGGACCAGCTTCCACTCGGGGGCGTCGCCCTGGTCGAGGAGGAGGGAGACCAGCGGACCGGCGGGCCCGAGGTCCGCCACGGCGGTCGGGGCGCCCTTGGCGTAGAGCCGGTAGCGGTCGTCGGGGTAGGCCTCGACGACCCAGACGGCGTCCTGGTCGTCGGTGTGGGCGAAGACGGCTTTGGGGGAGAGGTCCAGGGCTTCGTGGCGGGCGCGGCCGATCGTGGCGTCGCCGCTCCGGATGGTGTAGAGGCCGGACTCCAGCTGGGCCATGGCGGTCATCCCTTCGTGGGGCAAGCGAGACGGGCGGGGCGGGCGAGGTGCAGGACCGTTGTACGTGCTCGGAGGAAGCCGTGGGCGGGGCCTCGGCGTGCCATCACCTGAACGAGCTACGCCGGGCACGGGGGGCTGAGGCACGATGGGGCCCATGCACGACGACCACTACGCGCCGCCGACCACCCTCCTCGGCCTCCTCCAGCGCGGCCGGGGCCAGGGCGCGCTGATCGCCGCCGAGGACCGCTCGACGGTCGCCGACCTGGTCCACGGCTGCATCCGCTGGGAGTGGCGGTGGGACCGGCAGGCGGACCACCGGGACCTCTACCTGGCCCGGCTGATCCGGGACCTGGAGCTCCCGCTCGCCCCGGTGGTGGACCTGCTGTCCGGCGACGAGGGCACCCGGGACCGGGCCGCCGCCGTGCTGGAGCGCCTGGCCCGCGGCGGCTCGGCGGAGGCCCGGCGGGCGCTGCCGGACCGCACCCCCGAGGAGGTCCGGCCGCCGGCGCACCGCCCGGAGCGGCCCGACCCCGCCCCCGACCGGGACCTCCCGGAGCTCGTCGCCGAGCTGGAGCGGCGGTGGGTGGAGCGGGTCTGGTGCGGCCCGGACGAGCTGGCGCGCGGGCTGGCGCGGTTCGGGCCGGAGGCCGCCGGGGCCGTCTCCCTGCTGCGCCGCTTCTGGCTCGCCACCCCGCACTCGTACGAGCGGGCCGACTACCTGGAGGCGCTGTCGGCGATCGGCGCCCCGGGCATGCCCGAGGTGTACGCCGAGTCGCTGTACGACTGCGAACCGCGAGCCCGGCTGCTCGCCGTCCGGCACGCCCCCGACCGGCCGTACCAGCTGCGGCGGATCGCCCACCTCCGGGACGATCCGATGGAGGAGCCGGAGGTCCGCGCGGCCGCCGGGGCGCGACTCGCCGGGGCGGCCGGGGCGCCCTCGCGGCGGACGGGGTAGCTGTTCGAAAGGGGGCTAGAGTAGACGCGTGAACGTGTGAGTGATGGTCCGGGCCCCGACAGGTGCTCCGGGCCACATCCATTTCCAGGGCATCTCCCTGTGACCAGCACGTTCGCCGGCCCACCAGACCAGCACCAGAGCCTCCGGAGGCCCCGCCTTGAGCGACCAGCCGTTCGCGCATCTGCACGTCCACACCGAGTACTCGATGCTGGACGGTGCCGCCCGGCTGAAGCAGATGTTCAAGGAGGTCGAGCGCCTCGGCCAGACCCACGTGGCGATGACCGACCACGGCAACATGTACGGCGCCGCCGAGTTCCACAAGCAGGCCACCGCCGCCGGCATCACGCCCGTCATCGGCATCGAGGCGTACGTCGCCCCGGAGTCCCGCTCCAACACCAAGCGCATCCTGTGGGGCCAGCCGCACCAGAAGCGGGACGACGTCTCCGCGTCCGGCGCGTACACCCACAAGACCATCTGGGCCCGCAACAAGGAAGGCCTGCACAACCTCTTCAAGCTGACCTCGCGCTCCTACGCCGAGGGCTGGCTGGTGAAATGGCCCCGGATGGACAAGGAGCTGATCTCCGAGCTCTCCGGCGGCCTGATGGCCACCACCGGCTGCCCCTCCGGCGAGGTGCAGACCCGGCTGCGCCTCGGCCAGTTCGACGAGGCCCTGAAGTCCGCCGCCGACTACCAGGACATCTTCGGCAAGGAGAACTACTTCCTGGAGCTGATGGACCACGGCCTCGACATCGAGAAGCGGGTCCGCGACGGGCTGCTGGAGATCAGCAGGAAGCTGGACATCCCCCCGGTCGTCACCAACGACTCGCACTACACCACCGAGGCCGACGCCGGCGCGCACGACCTCCTGCTCTGCGTGCAGACCGGCAAGAACCTCTCGGACCCGGACCGCTTCCGCTTCGACGGCACCGGCTACTACATCAAGTCCGCCGCCGAGATGTACGCGCTGGACTCCTCGGACGCCTGGCAGGAGGGCTGCCGCAACAGCCAGCTGCTGGTCGCCTCCCGGGTCGACACCGAGGGCATGTTCAAGTTCAAGAACCTGATGCCCCGCTTCCCCATCCCGGAGGGCTTCGAGTCCGAGGCGGACTTCTTCAGGTCCAAGGTCTGGGAGGGCATGGACTGGCGCTTCCCGGGCGGGTACGACGAGGAGCACAAGAAGCTCGCCGAGTACGAGATGGACACCATCATCCAGATGGGGTTCCCGGCGTACTTCCTCGTGGTCGCGGACTTCATCATGTGGGCCAAGAGCCAGGGCATCGCGGTGGGCCCCGGCCGTGGTTCGGCGGCCGGCTCGCTGGTCGCGTACGCGATGGGCATCACCGACCTCGACCCCATCCCGCACGGCCTGATCTTCGAGCGCTTCCTCAACCCCGAGCGCATCTCCATGCCCGACGTCGACATCGACTTCGACGAGCGCCGGCGCGGTGACGTGATCCGCTACGTGACGGAGAAGTGGGGCTCCGACAAGGTCGCCATGATCGTCACGTACGGCACCATCAAGGCGAAGGCCGCCATCAAGGACTCCTCGCGCGTCCTCGGCTACCCGTACGCGATGGGCGACCGGATCACCAAGGCGATGCCGCCGGACGTCATGGGCAAGGGCATCCCGCTCTCCGGCATCACCGACCCCTCGCACCCCCGCTACAGCGAGGCCGGCGAGATCCGCGGGCTGTACGAGACCGACCCGGACGTCCGGAAGGTCATCGACACCGCGCGCGGCATCGAGGGCCTGATCCGCCAGCCCGGCGTGCACGCCGCCGGCGTCATCATGTCCGCCGAGCCGCTGACCGACCACATCCCGGTCTGGACCCGGCACACCGACGGCGTCACCATCACGCAGTTCGACTACCCGACTTGTGAAGGCCTCGGCCTCCTCAAGATGGACTTCCTCGGCCTGCGCAACCTGACGATCATGGACGACGCCGTCAAGGCGATCGAGAAGAACAAGGGCATCAAGATCAACCTGCTTGATCTGCCCCTGGACGACAAGCCCACCTACGAGCTGCTGGCGCGCGGCGACACGCTCGGCGTCTTCCAGCTCGACGGCGGCCCGATGCGCTCGCTGCTGCGGCTGATGAAGCCCGACAACTTCGAGGACATCTCCGCGGTTCTGGCGCTGTACCGGCCGGGCCCGATGGGCGTCAACTCCCACACCAACTACGCCCTGCGCAAGAACGGCCAGCAGGAGATCACCCCGATCCACCCGGAGCTGGAGAAGCCCCTGGAGGAGGTGCTCCGGCCGACGTACGGCCTGATCGTCTACCAGGAGCAGGTGCAGAAGGCCGCGCAGATCCTGGCCGGCTACTCGCTCGGCCAGGCCGACCTGCTGCGCCGCGCCATGGGCAAGAAGAAGAAGGAGATCCTGGAGGCGGAGTTCGTCCCCTTCCAGAAGGGCTGCCGCGAGCGCGGCTACTCCGACGCGGCCATCCAGGCCGTGTGGGACGTCCTGGTCCCCTTCTCCGGCTACGCGTTCAACAAAGCGCACACCGCCGGCTACGGGCTGGTCTCGTACTGGACCGCCTACCTCAAGGCCAACTACCCGGCCGAGTACATGTCCGGCCTGCTCACCTCCGTCAAGGACGACAAGGACAAGTCCGCGGTCTACCTCAACGAGTGCCGCAAGATGGGCATCCAGGTGCTGCCGCCGGACGTCAACGAGTCAGACTCGGACTTCACCCCGCACGGTGACACCTTGGTCCGCTTCGGCCTCACCGCCATCCGCAACGTCGGCGGGCCGGTGGTCGACTCGATGATCCGGACCCGGAAGGCGAAGGGGAAGTTCGCGTCCTTCCCCGACTTCCTGGACAAGGTGGAGTCGGTGGTCTGCAACAAGCGGACCGTCGAATCGCTGATCAAGGCCGGTGCCTTCGACTCGCTCGGGCACACCCGCAAGGGCCTCAGCGCGCAGTTCGAGCCGATGATCGACAACGTCGTCGGGGTGAAGCGCAAGGAGGCCGAGGGGCAGTTCGACCTGTTCGGCGGCGACGCCACCACGGACGAGCCGAGCTTCGGGCTGGACGTCGTCTTCTCCGAGGAGGAGTGGGAGAAGTCCTTCCTGCTCACCCAGGAGCGGGAGATGCTCGGCCTGTACGTCTCCTCGCACCCGCTGCACGGCATCGAGCACGTGCTCGCCGACAAGGCGGACTGCGCGGTGGCCGACCTCGCGGAGCGGCCGGACGGGACGATCGTCACCATCGGCGGCATCATCTCGGGCCTCCAGCGGAAGATGACCAAGCAGGGCAACGCCTGGGCGATCGCGACCGTCGAGGACCTGGCGGGCTCGATCGACTGCATGTTCTTCCCGGCCAGCTACCAGCTGGTCTCCTCCCAGCTGGTCGAGGACGCCGTCGTCTTCGTGCGCGGCAAGCTGGACAAGCGGGAGGACGTGCCGCGGCTGATGGGCATGGAGCTGTCCGTCCCCGACCTGTCGAACGCGCACGCCGAGGCGCCGATCACCATCAACATCCCGAGCGGGAAGGTCACCCCGCCGCTGGTGGCCCGGCTCGGCGAGGTCCTGGGCAGCCACCGCGGCACCACCGAGGTGCGGGTGCGGCTGGAGAGCCGCAACAAGACCACGGTGCTGCGGCTGGACCGGCACCGGGTGAAGTCGGACCCGGCGCTGTTCGGGGACCTGAAGCAGCTGCTCGGGCCGAGCTGCCTGGCGGGCTGACGCGGGAGCGGGGAGGGGCCCGGGGTTCGGCGCCCGGGCCCTTTCCCGTACGGGCTTCTCAGCTGCCGCCGCCCAGGCCCGGGGGGACGGCCGTGTGCAGGGCCGAGACGAAGGCGGAGATGGCCGGGTGGGAGCCCGCCCCGGCGCGGAACGCGGCGCGGGTGCGGCGGTACATCGGCAGCCGGGTGAGGACGACGCCGGGCGGGGCCCCGGCCGTGCCCAGCTGGGGGACCAGCGCGACGCCCTGGCCGGCCGCCACCAGGGCCAGCACGGTGGTGAAGTCGTCGATTTGGTGCCGGATGCGGGGCGCGAAGCCCGCCGCCTCGCAGGCGCGGACGGCCATGGTGTGGCAGAGCGTGTCGGGCGGGGACATGATCCACGGCGCGCCGCGCTGCTCGGCGACGGTGCCCGGGTGGCGGGCGGCCAGGTACATCGGCTCGGTGAAGACCGGGCGGGTCGTCGCGAGGCCCGGCTCCGGGTCGGTCGGGACGAGGTCGTACTCGTGCACCAGCGCCACGTCCAGCTCGCCCGCCCGCAGCGCCGCGCCGACGGCCGCCGGGTCCACCTCGGTGACCATCGGCTCCAGCCCCGGGTGCCAGCCGGCCAGCTCGGCGAGCACCGCCGGGATGATCGCCCGGGCCGCCGAGGGGTAGGTGCCGATCCGCAGCGGGCCGGCCAACCCCCGCTTGGCGTGGGCGAGTTCGGCGCCGGCCTGCTCCAGCAGGGCGAGCACCGCCTCGGCGTGCCGGACGAGGGTGCGCCCGGACGGGGTGAGGGTGACCCGCCGCCCGGTGCGCTCCAGCAGCGGCACGCCCGCCTCCTTCTCCAGGACGGACAGCTGCTGGGACACCGCCGAGGGGCTGAAGGAGAGCGCTTCGGCGACGGCCGCGATGGTGCCGAGGTGGGCGAGTTCGCGCAGCAGGCGCAGGCGTCGGACGTCCAGCATCAGGCCAGACTACGGGCTTTCCGCGCCCTTCCCCCTTCGAGCATCGGCTCAGCTTACGAGAAGCGTCGGAAATGTGAACTGGACCTGGGTGATCGACCGGCCGCAGGATCGTGGGCATGGAACTCACGGGCATCCACGTCCCCCTGATCACCCCCTTCGCCGCCGACGGCTCGGTCGCGCTGGACGCGCTGGAGAAGCTCGCGCACGAACTCCTGGACGCCGGGGCGGCCGGGCTGTGCGCGCTGGGCACCACCGGCGAGCCGGCCGCGCTGACCGCCGAGGAGAAGGACGCGGTGGTGGACGTCGTCGCCGCCGCCTGCGCCGCGCGCGGGGCGCAGCTGACCGTCGGTGCCTCCGGCGGGGACACCCGGACCGTCGGCGAGGCGCTGGCCGTGCTCGGCGCGCGGGTGCCGCAGGCGGCGGCGCTGGTCACCACGCCGTCCTTCGTCCGGGCCGGCGAGGCCGGGACGGTCGCGCACTTCCGGGCGCTGGCCGCGAGCAGCCCGCTGCCGCTGCTCGTCTACCACATCCCGTACCGCACCGGGCAGCAGCTCTCCACCGCCGCGCTGCGCGAACTCGCCGCGATCGACGGCGTGGTGGGCGTCAAGTACGCGACCGGCGGGCTGGACCAGACGGCCGCCGAGCTGCTCGCCGACGCCCCCGAGGGGTTCGCGTTCCTCACCGGGGAGGACGCCTACCTGTCGCCGATGCTGGCGCTCGGCGCGGCCGGCGGCATCCTCGCCTCCGCCCACCTGGCGACCGCCCGGTTCGTCGAGCTGGCCGAGGCCTGGCGGGCCGGGGACGTGGCCCGGGCGAGGGCGCTCGGGCACCGGCTGACCGGGCTGGCGCTGTCCGCCTTCACGGCGCCGAACCCGTCGGTGACCAAGGGCGTGCTGCACGCCCAGGGCCGCATCCCCACCCCGGACGTCCGGCTGCCGCTGCTGCCGGCCGGGGAGGCGGAGGTCCGCGCTGCGCTGGACCTCGCCAGTGGTCTGGACCGGTAGCAGTCAGTCCGGGCGGCCTCTCACACCGTGGAACACCGGGCCGCCCCACCCGCGTGACAAGGCATGATGGGCGGAGTGCGGCCGTGAACAGCACCATGCAGAGGAGTAGTCGGAGATGAAGATCGGCATTGTCGGTGCCACCGGACAGGTCGGCGGCGTGGTCCGCGAGATCCTGGCGGAGCGCAACTTCCCGGTGGAGCAGCTGCGGCTGTTCGCCTCGGCCCGTTCGGCCGGGCGCACGCTGCCCTGGCAGGGCACCGAGGTCACCGTCGAGGACGCGGCCACGGCCGACTACACCGGCCTGGACATCGTGATCTTCTCGGCCGGCGGCTCGACCTCCAAGGCCCTGGCCCCCAAGGTCGCCGCGGCCGGTGCCGTCGTGATCGACAACTCCTCGGCCTGGCGCCGCGACCCCGAGGTCCCGCTGGTCGTCTCCGAGGTCAACCCGGAGGCGATCGCGGACCGTCCGAAGGGCATCATCGCCAACCCGAACTGCACCACCATGGCCGCCATGCCCGTGCTGCGCCCGCTGCACGAGGAGGCCGGCCTGGCCGCGCTCGTCGTCTCCACCTACCAGGCCGTCTCCGGCAGCGGGGTGGCCGGCGTGGCCGAGCTGCAGGACCAGGCCGCCAAGGTCGTCGAGCAGGGCGCCGCCGGGCTCGCCCACGACGGCGGCGCCGTCGAGTTCCCGGAGCCCAAGGTCTACCGGCGGCCGATCGCCTTCAACGTGGTGCCGCTGGCCGGCGCGATCGTGGAGGACGGCTCCAACGAGACCGACGAGGAGCAGAAGCTCCGCCACGAGAGCCGCAAGATCCTCGGCATCCCCGAGCTGAAGGTCTCCGGCACCTGCGTGCGCGTCCCGGTCTTCTCCGGCCACTCGCTGCAGATCAACGCCCGCTTCGAGCGCCCGATCAGCCCCGAGCGCGCCGTCGAGCTGCTCAGCGGCGCCCCGGGCGTCGAGCTGTCCGACATCCCCACCCCGCTCCAGGCCGCGGGCCAGGACCCGAGCTACGTCGGCCGCGTCCGGGCGGACGAGACGGTGGACAACGGCCTGTCGCTGTTCGTCTCGAACGACAACCTGCGCAAGGGCGCCGCCCTGAACGCCGTCCAGCTGGCCGAGCTGGTCGCCGCCGAGCTCAAGGGCTGAGCGCGGCCACCGAGCCCGGCCACTGGGCGCGCCACCCACCGGGCGCCCCGGTCGGCACCCGGTGCCCGCCGGTCGGAACACCGCCGCGTGACCTCGGGCGGGCCCCGTCGTTGTACGGGGCCCGCCTTCGCTTTCGTTCCCGCCGCGCTCGGGCCGCTGTCGCGGTACCGGCACAACCGGCGAGGTTCGGCGGGCGAACCGCGGGTAAAAGGTGACCCAACGATCGGGCGACGACGGGGGCCCCTCACCTCGGCACGCCCGGACGACGGGCTGACCGCCCAGACCGAATCGATTCACCCGACTGATTCCGAGGGCGAGCGAAAAGAGGTGCGCGATGGACCGCTGTGTCGTCCTGGTGGACGCCGGATATCTGCTGGGCGCCGCCGCCAGCCTGCTCGCAGGGGATCCGTCCCGGTCCAGAGTCACCGTGAACCACACGGCCCTGATCACCGCCCTGCGCGAGCGCGCCGAGGCCGAGACCGGACTGCCGCTGCTGCGGATCTACTGGTTCGACGCCGCGCCCGACCGGCGCCCGATGCCCGAGCACCGGCGGCTGCGGGTGCTGCCCCGGGTCACCGTCCGGCTCGGCGCGCTCACCCGGGCCGAGGGGCGCTGGGTGCAGAAGGGCGTGGACGCCGCGATGCACGCCGAACTCTCCGAACTCGCCCGCAACCGGGCCTGCGCCGACGTCGTGCTGATCACCGGCGACGGGGACCTGCTGCCCGGCATGATGACGGCCAAGGAGCACGGGGTGGCCGTCCACCTGTGGGCCCTGCAGGCCGCCGACGGCGACTTCAACCAGTCCGAGGACCTGGTCGGCGAGGCGGACGAGCGGCGGGTGCTGGACCGGGAGTGGATCGAGGGGTCCTTCTCGCTGCGGGAGCACTCCAGCGTCTTCCCGGCCCCGGGGGCCCGGCAGGAGATCGCCAAGATCCTCGCCGCCCCGCCGGCCGCGCCGCCCACCGGGCTGCCCGCCGTGGTGCCGCCGGTGGTCCGCCCGGTGGCGGCGGCCGGAGCCGAAGCCGCGGCGGCCGTCGCCCCGGCAGCCCCCGCCGTCAACGGACGGCCGCAGCCGGCCGCGGCCGCGCTCAAGGTCGTCCCGACGCCGAAGGACCTGGCCGGGCGCGCCCCCTCCGTCACCCCGATCACCCCGGTGGCGAACGGCGCCAACGGCCACGGCGCGAACGGGCACGGGGCCAACGGGCAGGGGGCCGTCGCGCAGGCCGGACCGGTGCTGCGGTGGTCATCCGACCGCGGCTGGGTGGACCGGCCCGCCCCGGAGCCCGCCGTCACCGCCGGGGACAGCCTGCCCACGCTCGCCCAGCTCACCACCGCCGAGCAGCGCTGGGCCGACCGCGAGGAGGACATCACCTCCATCGGCGGCGACGCCCACGAGGTCGGGCAGGTCTTCGCCCGCCGCTGGAGCGACCGCGTCGGCGACGCCGAGAAGCTCACCGTGCTCTGGCCCGACTACCCGCGCATCCCGCACCGGGTGGACGGCGAGCTGCTGCGCTACGCGGCCCGCTTCGGGCTGCTGGCGCACAAGGACGACCAGATCGACGAGCACGACCGCTACGCCATCCGGGCCGGGTTCTGGAAGGAACTGGCCGCGCGGGTGCCGGGCGGGTCGATGGTCGTCGTCGACGACTGAGCCGGGCCGGCCACCGGTCGGTCCGCTGACCCGGTCCGCTGAGCCGACGCGCCGGGCCGACGTGCTTCAGCGGCCCGCCGGGCCGGCCCGACCGGCGGCCCGGCCCGGCCGCTGCGCCGACCGGTCGGCGGCCCGGACGCCGGCAGGGCCCCGTTGTCCGGTTCGCCCGTACGAGCGCGTAGAGTCTTCGGTCGTGAACGAGACGGCCGGGCGAGCACCCGAGGAACCCCAGCCGTGCGTTGCCGTGCGCGACCTGGTCCGGACCTACCGCAGCGGGCGCGGCGCGGCCGCCACCGAGATCCGGGCTAACGACGGCATCACCCTCACCGTCCGCCAGGGCGAGATCTTCGGGCTGCTCGGGCCCAACGGAGCCGGGAAGTCGACGCTGGTGCGCCAGCTCACCGGACTGCTGCGCCCCGACTCGGGGACCGTCGAACTCTTCGGCCACGACATCGTGCGGCACCCCGAGCGGGCCGCCCGGCTGCTCGGCTACCTCGGGCAGGAGTCCACCGCGCTGGACGAGCTGACGGTGGCGCTCGCCGCCGAGACCACCGGACGGCTGCGCGGGCTCACCCGGGCCCGGGCCCGCGGCGCGGCCGAGGAGGTGCTGGCCGAACTCGGGCTGGAGCCGATCGCCGCCCGGCCGCTCGCCAAGCTGTCCGGCGGACAGCGGCGGCTCGCCTGCTTCGCGGCCACCCTGGTGGGGGAGCGGCCGCTGCTCGTCCTGGACGAGCCCACCACCGGCATGGACCCGGTCGCCCGGCGGGCGGTGTGGAGCGCCGTGGACCGGCGCCGCGCCGAGCACGGGACGACGGTGCTGCTGGTCACCCACAACGTGATCGAGGCGGAGACGGTGCTCGACCGGGTCGCCGTGGTGGACGACGGCCGGGTGATCGCCTGCGACACGCCCGGCGGCCTCAAGGCGCTGGTGGACGGCGACGTCCGGCTCGACCTGGTCTGGCGGGACGAGGCGCCGCTCGGCGTGGCCGCCGTCGCCGCGCTGCGCGAACGGGCCGAGTGCACCGGGCGCCGCTGGACCGTCCGTACCACCCCCGAGCAGGCCCGCGAACTGGTCGCCGCCGTCACCACCGGCCCGGCCTTCGCCGCCCTCGACGACTTCACCCTCGCCACCCCGAGCCTTGAGGACGCGTACCTCAAGCTGGGCGGCCGCCACGGAGGACTGGCCAAGTGACGCTGCTCTCGGTGCCCCCGCGGGCCGACCGGTCCGCCGCCGCCCCCGCTCCGCTCGCCCCCGCGGCCGGGCTGCTGCCGGCGCTCGCGGCGGTCTACCGGGCGCAGCTCGCCCGGGCGCGGGTGGCGCGCATCCCGCTGCTGTTCGTGGCCACCTTCCAGTCCGTGGGCATCCTGGTGATGATGCGGGGCGTGGTGGACGCCGGGCAGTCCTCGGCGGCGCGGTCGGTGGTCGCCGGGTCGAGCGTGCTGGTGGTGGCGTTCGTCGCGCTGAACCTGCTCGCCCAGTACTTCGGGAGGCTGCGGGCCACCGGCGGGCTGGACCACTACGCGACGCTGCCGGTGCCGGCCGCCTCGGTGGTGCTCGGGGCCGCCGCCGCGTACGCCTCCTTCACCCTGCCCGGGACGCTCGCCACGGCGGTGTTCGGGGCGGTGCTGTTCGGGCTGCCGCTGGGCCAGCTGTGGGTGCTGCTGGCGGTGGTGCCGCTGGCCGGGGCCGCGCTGTCGGGGCTGGGGGCGGCCTGCGGGCTGCTCGCGCCGCGGCAGGAGATCGCGACGATGCTCGGCCAGCTCGGCATGTCGGCCGCCCTGCTGCTGGGCGTGCTGCCGGTGGACCACCTGCCGCAGCCGGTGCAGTGGCTGCGGGACCTGCTGCCGTCCACGTACGGGGTGGACGCCTTCGCGCGGACCTTCACGCCGGATCCGGACTGGGCGGCGGTGCTCGGGGACCTGGCGGTGTGCGCGGGGGTGGGCGTGGCGTCGCTCGCCGTCGCCACCTGGGCGTACCGGCGGGCGGTCTCGCGGTAGGCCGCCCCGGGCCGGCCCGGGCCGGCCCGCCGGGGCGGTCGTCGCGCGGCGGGGCCCGGGGCCGGTGGAGGCGGTGGTGGGTCGTTCGAGTGGCCGTCGTGAAACGATGGGGCCTGTGACCGTACCGAACACACCTCCGGATCCCGCCGCCGCCGATGTGCGGGCGGTGCCGGACGCAGCGTCCGACCCGTTCGCGCCGCCGCCGCTCGGTGCCACCGCCCTCGGGCACGGGACACCGACCCCGCTGGCGCAGCGGCTGCTGCCGGAGGTGCGGGTCGGGGCCGGGGTCGTGGTCGCCTGTCTGGTGGCCGGGCTGGTGGTGGCCGGGCTGTGGGCCTGGCTGGCGCCGAAGGTGCCGCTGCTGGTGGACGGGGACCGCATCCTCTACGCCGACCCCGAGGGGGAGCAGCGGGCCGGGGCCGACGCGGTGTTCGTGCTCGTCGGCCTGGGGGCCGGGATCGTGACCGCGCTCGGGGCCTTCCTGGTCACCCGGCGGCGCGGCGGCGGCATCGCGGTCGCGCTGGGGCTGGCCGTCGGCGGGCTGCTCGGCTCGATCGGGGCCTGGCGGATCGGGCGGTGGCTCGGCCCGGGCGACGACCTGATCGGCACGGCCCGGCGGGTCGGCGACGGCGGGCACTTCGACGCGAACATCGATCTGGGGGCGCTGGGGGCGCTGCTGGTCTGGCCGATGACGGCGATGGTGGTGCTGCTCCTGCTCTCGGCGGCGTTCGGGAAGCGGGAGGAGGACCCGCCGCCGTACTGGGGGGCTCCGGCGGGGCTGCCTCCGGCGCAGGCTCCGGTGGGGCCGTGGACGGCCGGGCCGGAGAGCGGCCCGGGCCACTGACCGTGTCCCCCCGCGCCGCCACGGCGCGGGGAGCGGTGCTCAGCGGCCGGTGCTCGGCGGGCGATGGCGGCGGTGCTCAGCGGTCGGTGCTCAACGGGCGATGGCGGCGGTGCGGGCCCCGGTGAGGGCGACGAGGTCGGCGGGGGCGAGCTCGACCTCGAGGCCGCGGCGGCCCGCCGAGACGTAGACGGTGGGGTGGTCGAGCGCGCTGGCGTCGACGACGGTGCGCAGCGGGCGGCGCTGGCCCAGAGGTGAGATGCCGCCGCGGACGTAGCCGCTGCTGCGCTCGGCCGCGGCCGGGTCGGCCATGGCGGCGCGCTTGCCGCCGACGGCCGCCGCCAGGGCCTTCAGGTCGAGCTGCCCGGCGACCGGGACCACGCCGACGGTGAGGGTGCCGTCCACCTCGGCGACGAGGGTCTTGAAGACCCGGTCGGGGGCGATGCCGAGGACCTCGGCGGCCTCCCCGCCGTACGAGGCGGCGGCCGGGTCGTGGTCGTAGGCGTGCACGGTGAACGGGACGGCGGCGGCTTCCAGGGCGACGGTGGCGGGTGTGCCCTGGCCGCCCTTCTTCGTCTTCTTGGCCATGCGGGGTCCTCGGGGGCCTTGAGGTCCTTGCGGTCCTCGGTCAGTTGGGGCTGAAGGACTGGCGGGTGAGGTCGACGGCGGGCAGCGAGGGCAGCCAGCTGAGGACGGCGGTCTCGCGGCGCAGCAGCTCGAGTTCGGCGCGCAGCCGCTGGGCGTTGTCCGGGCAGGCGAGCAGCCGCTGCTTGACCGGGGTCTCGAACACCGAGGCGGCGGCGACCAGGTAGGAGAGCACCTGGGGGTCGTCCGGGAGGTCCTGGTGGCCGACGGTGCTGGCCTCCCGGGCGCCGGCCAGGCGCTTCTGGTAGACCCGGAACGCCCGCTCGACCTCGGAGGCCAGCGCGCCCGAGCCCTCGCCCGGGCGCTCCTCGATCGGCTCGATCTCACCGGTCAGGTACGGGCCGGAGGCGTCCACCTCGTGCAGCCGGAACCGGGTGGTGCCGGTGACCAGCAGCTCGTAGCGGCCGTCCGGCTGGTGCTGGACGGAGGCGACGTCGGCGACGCAGCCGACCGGGAAGAGCGCCTCCAGCGGGTCCCCGGTGACGGTGCCGAGGCCGTCCAGCGGACCGGCCGGGCCCTCCTCGGGTCTGACCGGGGCGGTCTCCCGGCCGTCCCTGATCGCGAGCACGCCGAACCGCCGGGGGGCGTCCTCGGACTGTTCGAGCAGATCGGCGACGAGACGGCGGTAGCGCTCCTCGAAGACGTTCAGGGGCATCACCAGGCCCGGGTAGAGCACGGTGTTCAGCGGGAAGAGCGGCAGCCGTTCTGTCACGGCGGACAGCGTAGTTCCCCGGACGGGGGCCTTGTCGCGGGGTTAACAGGCCACGCCCCTCGGCCCGGCGGGCCGAGGGGCCCGGCTCAGCCCCGCTGGAGCATCCGGGTGGCGCCGGCGACGACCGTGGAGGCGAGCAGCCAGCCGATCACGACCAGCCCGGCGGAGATCCACTGGGTGAGGCCGCCGGGGTTCCAGCCGCCCTGGTTGAGGTCCACGATCGGCAGCAGCTGGTTGAGGGTGTACAGCGCTGGGTTCCAGTGCGGGCGCTCGTCGGCCTTGAGCGGCTCCAGCGGGTGGGTGGCGAACCAGAGGCTGCCGAGGATCCAGGCGAGCAGCAGCCACAGGCCCGCCCGGCCGGGCCGGTAGCCGTAGCCGACGGTGGCGTCCTGGACGGCGCCCCAGACCTGGGCGGGCAGCGGCAGGGTGCGCCGGCGCCGGCGCTGCTTGGCGTAGAGCACCTCGCGGGCGTCGTCGTCGGCGCCGTCGCGGCGCAGGGCGGCGGCGAGCTGCTCGTAGGACTCCGGCTGGAAGTCCACCGAGGAGCCCTCCAGCCAGGCGATCCGCTGCTGGACGGTGAAGGTGCCGATCGGGCGCAGGTTCTCGTACACGAAACCGGTGAGGCTCAGGTGCCGGCCGAGCGGCCAGGCGTCCGGGTCGTCGACCAGGTTGCCGACCCGGGCGCGGGAGAGCGAGACGGTGCCGGTCGGGCGGAACTTGCAGGAGAAGCGCAGCTCCGGGGTATGGATGCGGCGCAGCGAGAGCTCGTCCTCGCCCTCCAGGTGGAACTCGCCGGAGATCAGGCAGGCGCCCTCGAAGCGGGAGTCGGAGAGCCGGACCTGGCCGTAGGCGCGGAACGGGGTGACCGGGCCGTCGGACGGCGGGACCTGGCCGTAGCCGGAGCCGTAGTAGCCGCGGGAGCCGCTCCAGCCGAGGTCGGCGGAGCCGGTCAGGTACAGGGTGTGGCCGACGGTGACCCGGACGGCGTTGAGGCAGATCCGGGTCTTCTCCGGGACGGCGCGCAGCTGGGCGCCGCGCAGCGACAGCCGGCCGCCTATCCGGGCCGTCCGGATGCTCAGCTCGCCGGTCGTCTCCAGGCGTTCCGCCTCGAAGTCCTGGTTGACGGTGATCCCGTCGGCGGAGACAGCACGGCCGTGGCGGTCGCCGCCGACCACGGTCTGGTTGAGCAGCAGGTCGGTGCCGATCCTGGAGTCGGTGAGCCGGATGCCGTCGGGCAGCCGGCAGCGGGCCAGGTGGAGGTCGCCGGTGGTGGAGAGCCGGGAGGCCTCCAGCCGGGGGATCAGGCAGCCCACGAAGCGCAGCGTCGAGGCCGCCGCCTCGGAGACCAGGATCTTCTGGTCGAAGCGGCAGTCGTGGAGCTCGACGTAGCGGTCGATGCTCGCGCCGGCCAGCTTGAGCGCGCCGGTGACCAGCACCCCGCTGAGCCGCAGCGAGGCGACCCGCCCGGGCGCGGGCTCCGGGCCGGCCAGCAGCAGGTGGGCCAGCACGTCGGCGCGGACGGTGCGCTCGGCGCCCCAGACGGCGTCGCCGAAGGCGTCGTCGGTGCCCGCGTCACCCGTTCGCAGGTCCAGGATCTCGCCCTGGCGGTAGGCCTCCCAGAGCGCGCGTTCGGTCTCGGTCCAGCTCTCCGGAGCGCGCTCCGCCATGGTTTTCCCCGTCCCCCCGGTCGTCTCGCCTTTCGTATCACGGACTGAAATGCGGGACCAGCGGTTCCGGCCACTCCTTACACTGGGTGGCGTGATCTCTCGAATCGACCTCCGCGGCTCGCTGGACGACCCGCGTGACCTGCTGCCCCGTGCCGAGTTCGACGTGGCGGCCGCCCTGGAGAAGGTGCGGCCGATCGCCGAGGACGTACGCCATCGCGGGGTCGCGGCGCTGATCGAGATCACCGAGCGCTTCGACGGCGTCCGGCTGGAGTCGACCAGGGTCCCGGCCGAGCAGCTGACCGCGGCGGTGGAGACCCTGGACCCGAAGGTGCGGGCCGCGCTGGAGGAGTCGATCCGCCGGGCCCGCGCCGTGCACGCGGACCAGCGCCGCACCGGGCACACCACCCAGGTGGTGCCGGGCGGCACGGTCACCCAGCGCTGGGTGCCGGTCGAGCGGGTCGGGCTGTACGTGCCGGGCGGGCTGGCGGTCTACCCGTCCTCCGTGGTGATGAACGTGGTGCCGGCCCAGGAGGCGGGCGTGCGGGGCATCGCCATCACCTCGCCGCCGCAGAAGGAGTTCGGCGGCCGGGTCCACCCGACCATCCTGGCGGCCTGCGCGCTGCTCGGCGTGGACGAGGTCTACGCCGTCGGCGGCGCCCAGGCGGTCGCGATGTTCGCCCTGGGCACCGAGGAGTGCGCGCCGGTGAACATGGTCACCGGCCCGGGCAACATCTACGTGGCCGCCGCCAAGCGCTACTTCGCCGGCCGGATCGGCATCGACTCCGAGGCCGGCCCGACCGAGATCGCCGTCCTCGCCGACGACAGCGCGCTGCCCTCCGACGTCGCCGCCGACCTGATCAGCCAGGCCGAGCACGGCCCGACCTCCGGCTCGGTGCTGGTCACCGACTCCCCGGCGCTGGCCGACGCGGTCGAGGCCGAGCTGGCCGTGCAGGTCGCCCGGACCAAGCACGGCGAGCGGGTGGCCGAGGCGCTGGGCGGCCGGCAGTCCGGCATCATCCTGGTCGACGACCTGGAGCAGGGCCTCGCCGTGGTCAACGCGTACGCGGCCGAGCACCTGGAGATCCAGACCCGCGACCCGCACGCGGTGGCGGCGAAGGTCGTCAACGCCGGCGCGATCTTCATCGGCCGCTGGACCCCGGTCTCGCTGGGCGACTACGCGGCCGGCTCCAACCACGTGCTGCCGACCGGCGGCTGCGCCTGCCACTCCTCCGGGCTGTCGGTGCAGACCTTCCTGCGCGGCGTCCAGGTCGTCGAGTACGACCGGGACGCGCTGGCGGACGTCGCCGCGCACGTGGTCACCCTGGCCGACGCCGAGGACCTGCCCGGCCACGGGGACGCCATCAAGGCCCGCTTCGACTGGACGGTGCCCGGCTCGTGACTCCTTCGACTCCTTCCACTTCTTCTTCGGCTGCTTCGGCTGCGGCGGTCTCTTCGGCTGCGGCGGTCCGGATCGACGACCTGCCGATCCGGGACGAGCTGCGCGGCCAGTCCCCGTACGGCGCGCCGCAGCTGGACGTGCCCGTCCAGCTGAACACCAACGAGAACCCGTACCCGCTGCCCGAGGAGCTGGTGGCCCGGATCGCCGAGCGCGTCGCCGAGGCCGCCCGCGGGCTGAACCGCTACCCCGACCGGGACGCGGTCGAGCTGCGCGAGGGCCTCGCCGGGTACCTCGCGAAGACCACCGGCTTCCCGGTCGAGCGCCGGCAGGTGTGGGCCGCCAACGGCTCCAACGAGGTGCTCCAGCAGCTGCTGCAGACCTTCGGCGGCCCCGGCCGCAGCGCGCTCGGCTTCGAGCCCTCGTACTCGATGCACGCGCTGATCTCCCGGGGCACCGGCACCGCCTGGATCTCCGGCCCGCGCAACGACGACTTCACGATCGACGTGGACGCCGCCGTCGCCGCGATCGCCGAGCACCGCCCGAACGTGGTGTTCATCTGCTCGCCCAACAATCCGACCGGCACCGCCGTGGACGCCGGCACCGTGCTGCGGCTGTACGAGGCCGCGCAGGCCGCCCGGCCCAGCCTGGTGGTGGTGGACGAGGCGTACGTCGAGTTCTCGCACCGCGCCTCGCTGCTGCCGCTGATCGAGGGCCGGCCCAACCTGGTGGTCTCCCGCACCATGTCCAAGGCCTTCGGCGCGGCCGGGCTGCGCCTGGGCTACCTGGCCGCCGACCCGGCCGTGGTGGACGCGGTGCAGCTGGTGCGCCTGCCGTACCACCTGTCGGCCGTCACCCAGGCCACCGCGCTGGCCTGCCTGGAGCACACCGACACCCTGCTCGGGTACGTCGGGCGGCTCAAGGAGGAGCGCGACCGGCTGGTCGACGCGCTGCGCGGGATGGGCCTGGAGGTCACCGACTCGGACGCCAACTTCGTCCAGTTCGGCCGCTTCGCCGACACCCACGCGGTGTGGCGGGCCATCCTCGACCAGGGCGTCCTGGTCCGCGACAACGGCGTCCCCGGGTGGCTGCGGGTCACCGCCGGCACGCCCGCCGAGAACGACGCCTTCCTGGACGCCGTCCGTACTGTGATCAAGGAGCTGTAACCCCCATGTCCCGCATCGGACGCGTCGAGCGCACCACCAAGGAGACCTCGGTCCTGGTCGAGATAGACCTCGACGGCACCGGGAGGACCGACATCTCCACGGGCGTCGGCTTCTACGACCACATGCTCGACCAGCTCGGCCGGCACGGCCTGTTCGACCTCACCGTCAAGACCGACGGCGACCTGCACATCGACACCCACCACACCATCGAGGACACCGCCCTCGCGCTCGGCGCCGCCTTCAAGCAGGCGCTCGGCGACAAGGTGGGCATCTACCGCTTCGGCAACTGCACGGTGCCGCTGGACGAGTCGCTCGCCCAGGTCACCGTGGACCTCTCCGGCCGGCCGTACCTGGTGCACACCGAGCCCGAGGGCATCGCGCCGATGATCGGCTCGTACGACACCACGATGACCCGGCACATCCTGGAGTCCTTCGTGGCCCAGGCGCAGATCGCGCTGCACGTCCACGTGCCGTACGGGCGCAACGCGCACCACATCGTGGAGTGCCAGTTCAAGGCGCTGGCCCGGGCACTGCGCTACGCGGCCGAGCGCGACCCGCGCGCGGCCGGAATCCTCCCGTCGACCAAGGGTGCGCTGTGAGCAATAGTGCGATGATCCTCATCTTCGTCGGCCTCTTCCTGGCCGGCGGAGTCATCTCCTTCTGGAAGCAGAAGCACTCCAAGAGCGTCATCCTGGTGCTGGCCTTCGGTTCCGTGATGTGCCTGGCCTCCGGCCTCATGCGCCTGTAGACCCGCCGTAGAGAGACTGGACACCTGAACATGGGCAAGAACGTCGTCGTCCTCGACTACGGCTCCGGCAACCTCCGTTCGGCGCAGCGCGCCCTGGAGCGGACCGGGGCGGACGTCACGGTCAGCTCCGACTACGACACCGCGATGGCCGCGGACGGCCTGCTCGTCCCCGGCGTGGGCGCCTTCGAGGCCTGCATGCGCGGGCTCAAGTCCGTCCGCGGGGACTGGATCATCGGCCGCCGGCTCTCCGGGGGCCGACCGGTCATGGGCATCTGCGTCGGCATGCAGATCCTCTTCGAGAAGGGGGTCGAGCACGGCGTGGAGACGCCCGGCTGCGACGAGTGGCCGGGCACCGTGGAGCCGCTGGAGGCCCCCGTCGTCCCGCACATGGGCTGGAACACCGTGGACGCGCCCGAGGGCAGCCGGATGTTCGCCGGCCTCGACCCGGAGACCCGCTTCTACTTCGTGCACTCCTACGGGGTGCGGCACTGGGAGCTGGAGGCCCACAGCGCGCGGATCAACCCGCCGCTGGTCACCTGGGCCACCCACGGGCAGCCGTTCGTCGCGGCCGTCGAGAACGGCCCGCTGTGGGCCACCCAGTTCCACCCCGAGAAGTCCGGCGACGCCGGCGCCGCCCTGCTGACCAACTGGGTCAACACCCTCTGACTGTCTGAGAGTTGGTTCTGATGAGCCTCGAACTTCTGCCCGCCGTCGACGTCCGCGACGGTCAGGCCGTCCGCCTGGTCAAGGGCGCCTCCGGCACCGAGACCTCCTTCGGCGAGCCGCTGGCCGCCGCGCTCGCCTGGCAGAACGCCGGCGCCGAGTGGCTCCACCTGGTCGACCTGGACGCCGCCTTCGGGACCGGCAGCAACTACGAGCTGCTGCGCGAGGTCACCGGGCAGCTGGACATCAAGGTCGAGCTGTCCGGCGGCATCCGCGACGACGAGTCGCTCGCCCGCGCGCTCGCCACCGGCTGCACCCGGGTCAACCTCGGCACCGCCGCCCTGGAGGCCCCCGAGTGGGTCGCCAAGGCCATCGCCGAGCACGGCGACAAGATCGCCGTCGGCCTGGACGTCGTCGGCACCACCCTGCGCGGCCGCGGCTGGACCCGCGACGGCGGCCAGCTCTTCGACGTGCTGGCGCGGCTCGACGCGGAGGGCTGCGCCCGCTACGTCGTCACCGACGTCAACCGGGACGGCACCCTGACCGGCCCCAACCTCCAGCTGCTGCGCGACGTCTGCGCCGCCACGGACAAGCCCGTGGTCGCCTCCGGCGGCGTCTCCTCGCTGGACGACCTGCGCGCCATCGCCTCGCTGGTCGGCGAGGGTGTCGAGGGCGCCATCGTGGGCAAGGCACTCTACGAGCAGAAGTTCACCCTCGAAGAGGCCCTGGAGGCGGTTTCAGGATGACGGACGGTCGGATCGTACGCGGCAGGGTCGGCGGATTCTCCCCCTGGGAGGACGAGTTCGGCTACTCCCGGGCGGTCGCCGCGGGCGACCACGTGCACGTGGCCGGCTCCACCGCCTGGGTGGACGGCCGGATCGAGCACGAGGGCGACCCGTACCGGCAGACCCTCGCCGCGTTCGGCGTCGGGCTCAAGGCCCTGGCCGCGTACGGTCTGACCGCCGACGACGTGGTCCGCACCCGGATGTACATCACCCACGTCCGCGACGCCGAGGAGGTGGGCCGCGCCCACCGCGAACTCTTCGACGCCGCACGCCCGGTGGCCACCATGGTGGTGGTCGAGGGACTGATCGACTCCCGGATGATGGTCGAGGTCGAGCTCGACGCGCACCGATCCGGGCTGGCAAAGACCCTGGAAGCCCTGGCGGCTCCGGAAGCCCTGGAAGGCGAACAGCCGTGACCCTCGCAGTACGTGTCATCCCCTGCCTGGACGTGGACGCCGGGCGGGTGGTCAAGGGCGTCAACTTCCAGAACCTGCGCGACGCCGGCGACCCGGTCGAGATGGCCAAGCTCTACGACGCCGAGGGCGCCGACGAGCTGACCTTCCTCGACATCACCGCCTCCTCCGGCGACCGGGAGACCACCTACGACGTGGTCCGCCGCACCGCCGAGCAGGTCTTCATCCCGCTGACGGTGGGCGGCGGCATCCGGGCCGTCGAGGACGTCGACAAGCTGCTGCGGGCCGGCGCGGACAAGGTCGGCGTCAACACCGCGGCCATCGCCCGGCCGGAGCTGGTCCGCGAGATCGCCCAGCGGTTCGGGCGGCAGGTGCTGGTGCTGTCGGTGGACGCCCGGCGGTGCCCCGCCGGCGTGGAGACGCCCTCGGGCTTCGAGGTCACCACCCACGGCGGGCGCCGGGGCACCGGGCTGGACGCCGTCGAATGGGCGGGCCGCGCCGCCGAGTTGGGCGCGGGGGAGATCCTGCTCAACTCGATGGACGCGGACGGCACCAAGGACGGCTACGACCTGGACATGATCCGGGCCGTGCGCAAGGCCGTCTCGGTGCCGGTGATCGCCTCCGGCGGCGCGGGCAAGCTCGCCGACTTCGCGCCGGCGGTGGACGCGGGCGCGGACGCGGTGCTGGCCGCCAGCGTGTTCCACTTCGGGGACCTGCGGATCGGCGAGGTCAAGGGCGCGCTGCGGGAGGCCGGGCACCCGGTGCGGTGATTTTCTTGCGGTGCTTGTCCGGGTTCGCGAACCCGGACAAGCACCGTTCGGCCGGCTCAGGACTCGCGCGGCTCGCCCTTGATCAGTGCGAACGGGGCTCCGTTCGGATCCGCCAGCCAGGCGATCCGGCCGACGTTCTCCACGTCCTCGGCGGGCATCAGCACCGAGCCGCCGGCCGCCGTGGCGGCGGCCACCCGCGCGTCCACGTCCGCCGAGGCGAAGTACGGCGTCCAGGCGGACGGCTGGGCCGGGTCCATGGTCGGGGCGATGCCGCCGAAGCTGGTCGCCTGCTGGTCGCCCTCGGCGGTGGAGAGCACCCGGTAGTCCATGCCCGGCGACGGCTCGAAGTGCTCCGTCCGCCAGCCGAAGAGCTTCTCGTAGAAGGCGAGGGCGAGGTCCTGGCCGGAGGTGTGCAGTTCGGACCAGACCAGCGCGCCCTCGTCGGAGACGAGGTCCAGCCCCGTGGTGCCGCCGGCCTGCCAGACGGCGAACTCGGCGCCCGTCGGGTCGGTGAGGGCGGCGAACCGGCCCTCCTGCATGACGTCCGTCGCCGGCACCCGGACGATGGCGCCGGCCTGCTCGGCGGCCTTGACGGTGGCGTCCGCGTCGGCCGTGCGGAAGTACGTCGTCCAGGCGGACCGCGCGCCCTCGTCGAGGTTGCCGATGGCGCCGACGGTCCTGCCGTCGAGCTGGAGGAACCCGTAGCCGCCGGCTCCGGGGACCTCCTGGAAGGTCCAGCCGAACACCTTCCGGTAGAACTCGGCGGTGGCGGGGATGTCCGGGCTGCCCAGGTCGATCCAGCAGGGCGAGCCAATGGGGAAGTCGGTGGTGAGCATGTGCGAGGTGCCCTTCGACGGAGAGTGACCGGGACGGTTCCGTCGGGCGCGCGCACGCCCCCTCCCGGCCACCTGCGAGTCTGCACCCGGGCACTGACATCCGCAGCCGGAGGACGGTGACCTACTCCGGGGACTGCTCCGGGGACGGCTTCGGGGGCAGCGGCAGGACGTGGCGGAGGGCCTCGACGGCGTCCGGGGTGCCGTCGACGGCGAGGGCGGTCCGGGCGCCGCGGCCGTAGGTGAAGAGGACGAGCTCGGCGGGTTCACCGGTGAGGCGGACGGTGGGGGAGCCCGCGGGGCCGACGGTGAGGGAGCGGCCGTCGGGGTGGACGAGGGCCAGCCGGACGGGGGAGCGGCGGCCGGCCTCCAGCCGGGCGATGAGGGGCAGGCGGCGCCAGAGCGCCTCGGACCGGCCGGACGGGACGGGCTGCGCGGTCCAGTCCTCGGCCGCGCGCAGGACGTCCTCGGCGTGGACGAAGTACTCGACGGTGTTCGCCGCCTCGTCGGCGCCGGGCAGGGCGAACGGGGAGTAGACCGGCGGCCCGGCCCGGAACAGCCGCACCAGCTCCTCGTACGGCCGCGCGGCGTACTCGTCCTGCACCCGCTGCGTCCAGCCGGCCAGCGCGCCGACCCGGATGCCGGCCGCGGCGTCGGGGCGGCGCTCCCGGATCACCAGGTGGGCGGCGAGGTCCCGGGTGGTCCAGCCGGCGCAGAGCGTCGGGGCGTCCGGTCCGGCGGCGGTGAGGAGTTGGGCGAGGCGGTGGCGTTCGGCGAGGGCGTGGTTCGACATGGCGCCAGCCTAGGGCCTGTCCCATCTCGCCTCCGCGCACGCCTCCGTGCGGACGGCTCGTGTGCCACCGGCCTCCTCCTGGGCGGTGATGGCGGCCCGCCCTGTCACGTGGTCTCGTGGAACGGCACCGGGAGCCCCGGCACTACCGCCAGACCCCGCCGACCTGGCCCTCGCCGCGGCCTCGACCAACACCCCGGCCCCGGGCAGGCCCCGGGGGTAGGCTCCGCAGCATGACGCCCGTTCACCTGACCGGCCCGAACCTGGCGCTCCGCGAGGTCGAACCCGGGGACACCGACGACCTGTTGGCCATCTACGGCGACCCCGAGGCCACCCGGCACCTCAGCTTCGAACCCCGCACCCGCGAGCAGGTCGAAGCGATCACCGCCCGTTCCATCGACTCCGCGCACGTCACTCCGCGCACCGAGTACGGCCTGGCCGTCACTCGGCGCGGGGAGCGGCCGTTGATCGGCTACGCCCGGCTGGCCACCGAGCCGCAGCAGGCCGCCACCATCGGGTTCGCCCTCCACCCGGCCGCGTGGGGCAAGGGCTTCGGCACCGAGACCGTCCACCTGCTCTGCGCCCTCGGCTTCGACGTCCTCGGCCTGCACCGCATCTGGGCCGCCCGTTCCCCGCTCAACGAGGCCTCGGCCCGCACCCTGCTGCGGGCGGGGATGACCGAGGACGGCCGGATCCGTGACCACGTCTTCGTCCACGGCGCCTGGCGTGACTCCATCACCTACTCGATCCTGGACCACGAGTGGGTGCCGATCACCGGCCTCGCCACAACGAGCACGACCCGCAATCCGGATACGGCCCCGGGCGGCGCGACCGAACCGGTGAGGTGAACTCGCCTCGGCTGCGCGGCCGCGCCAAACGGTGCGTGGCGCGGCGGTACGGTCTCAGGCGTCCGAGGTGCAGACGATCCCGAGATCGGTGAGCCCTTCACTGCGGCAGAGGTGGTCGGACGCACCGCCGACCGTGGTCTGCAGCAACTGGTAATCGGCGCCGTGCTCCCGGCCCCAGTGCATGGCCGCCCGCCACAGCCAGCGCCCGAGTCCGAGCCCCCGGTAGTCCGGCAGGACACCGAAGTACTGGGGCAGCAGCCGGACTCGCCCGATCGGGTCGGCCATGGTCTCCATCGGGCCGATGGCGCCGGCCACCCGCCCGTCCCGCACGACGACCAGGACAGGTCCGACGGTGTCGAGCCTGGAGTTCAGGAAGGCGAACCCCTCACCTGCCAGCTTCTCGGCGAAGGCCCCGAAGGTCCCCGCCACCTCGGCGGGTGTCCCGGACAGGGCCTCGACTCCGTCGACAGCGGGAGCGGGGCTGTCGAACGCCCTGAGCTGGATGCGGGTGGACGCGGCGGTGCCGTTCGGGGTCCTCTGGAACCACACGACGCGGGCCTTCGCTGCCCTGTGGCGCGCCGCAAGCCCGCTGGCGGTCTCCCGGGCCTCGGGCAGGTGCTCCGAGGCTCCGTAGAGGTGCAGCCGCAGAATCCTGCGGCCGGTGATCGTCGGGATCAATGTGCGTTCGTGGTCCTGGATGATCTCTTCGACCAGGACCCGCTCCTCCTTGCGGTCCGACCAACGCCGGTCCTTGTCGTGGGGGAGGAACTCGCCGGTATCCGCGACGGCGAACACGTCGTTCAGAAGTTCCGGGCCCATCACCTCGGGGTGTAGGGGTCCAAGCGTCGGCAGATACGGCACTGAGATGTGGGGGTGCATCCAGTCCCAACGGAATCCCATGCCCCCACGCTACTCGGCTGCTCCACTGGGCTCGGGCCCCGACGCGAACCTGCGTCAGGGCCCGAGGCTCACTGATCTACCGCGATCAGTACGGGTTGTCGTCGCCCGCGGAGCACGAGCACTTGATCGACTCCATGAGGTCGTCGAGGTCGGCGACGGTCGTGATCTCGGTGGCGGGCCGCGCGGGGGCCTCGACGGGCCGCGTCAGGTACGGCAGGCGCTGGGTCGGGCCGTCGCCCGGCAGCGGCCGCCTCGGGGAGATCTCGACAGCGACAGCAGTCATGTTCAACCTGCTTTCTTGGTTCCGTGCTGGCAGTAGGAACTGAGTGGTGCCTTCGCTTCCTGGTAGTGCTTGGCCAGGGGCCGGCACACGGTGCACGACCCGGAGAGCTGGCAGCCGGAGCAGCCACCGGTGCGAAGCATGAGGCGGTCGGCGATGGCGCCGAGCCGGGCAAGACCGTCGATCCCCTCGGCGGGCAGGCTGATCTGATCGTCACGGCCGATCTTGCAGATGGACACCAGACCGTAGGGGTCGGTGTGGAAGAAGGTGTGGCCCGCGTTGCACCCGGCGAACGCCTTGCGCATGCGCAGGTGTTCTTTGGACTGCGCGGTCAGGGGCTCGGCGCCGCCGTAGATCGTCGGCGTCATGGTGGTGAAGACGTTGTACTCCAGCCCCCACGACCGACACAGGTCGATCATGGCCTGCTCCTCGTGAGCGTTGTCGTTGGTGACGACAACGCTCATCCGCAGCGGAAGCCGGGCATGTCGCGCGGCGTTCATTCCCTGGACGAACAGGTCCCAGGCGCCCGGCCGTTGCGTGAGCTCGTCGTAGCTGGCCTTCGTGGCGCCGTACATCGACACCGTGACTCGGTAGGGCGGGCAGTCCCGGAAGAGGCCGAGCAGGTTCTCGCGCCACAACAGCGAGGCGTTCGTCGAGACCGTGATCATCATGCCCAGCTCGAAGGCGGTTCGGTAGGAGGTGATGAAGTCCTTGTCCACGGTGGGTTCGCCCCCAGTGATCTGCAGCCACAGCACGCCGGCTTCGGCCATGATCCGCAGACACTTCAGCTTGTCGGTCAACGGCATGCCCGAGTTGACCTTGAGCCCCAGGTAGCAGTGCTTGCACGTGTAGTTGCAGCCGAGATTGATCTCCCACGACGCCCGGGAGTAGCCCCACGGGGAGGGCTCGCGGACGAGCAGGAACTCGCCGGCCGGCCGGCCGGCGACCTCCAGGTCGGCCCATTGCGTGCCCACGGCGTCCACAAGCCAGGAGGGAGCCGGCATGGCGGGGTCGTGGGCGCGCAGTTCTTCGTAGTCGGATTGCGGGAGTCGCAGACCGCCACGGCTGCCCGGTCGCACCAACAGGTACTCGTCCAGGAACGGACTGGCGATGAGGTTGTGCACGTTTCCTCCTTCACTGAGAAATCGGAAGATGCCGCCGGTGGCGGGCTGAAGGACCTGGGCAATCCCAGTCGGTCAGGTGTCGGAGTGGCGCAGGCGAGCCTCGGCGGCCGACAGGGTGTAGAAGCGCCTGAGCCGGTTCGGATCGCCCGGCGCGCGCACGTAGTCGTGCCGCTCGCGGTCATAGATCCCCCAGCACTCCAGCAAGAGAAAGTGGGGGCTGCGCGAGTCGATCAGGCGAATCTCGTATCGGGACGAGGGGGAGGGGACAGTCACCGCACGACCTCCCGCCAGGTCGTTCGGAGAGGTCTGCCCCTGCTGCTGAGCAGCGGGCCGAGACGCGAAGTCGGGTGCGATGAACTGCGCTTCTCCTGTCCCGATTTGGTCGGGTGTCACTTCGAACCACACCACCTTGCCCTTCTCCGCAGGGTGCCAGCCCCAGGCGTGGGTCAGTGCTTCCACCAGCAGGAGGCCGCGGCCGTGGGTGGCCATGTCGTCGGGCGTGTCCCTGACCGGCGGCTGCGGACTCCGGTCCGCGACCTCGACCCGCAGGCAGGCTCCGGTCCACAGAACGGTGAGGTGGCAACGCTCCTGCACGTACTCGACGGCATTGGTCAGCAACTCGTCAACGCACAGTCCCACGTCGCCCAGCGTCGCCTCGGAGAGCGGGACTGACCACGATCGGGCTGCGTGCACCACGGACCGTCGTGCCGACTGGACCGCGGCCGTGTTCGGCTGCAAGTCCCAGCTCTTCACCAGCGGCAGCACCACAGCGCAGTCGTTGGACTTCATCAGCTCTCCCAGACTGAGGAGTTGATCAGTGCGGCGGCAATCAGCCGCCGGCGATCCGGCCACGAGAAGCCGGAGCACGGTGTCCCGGGCGGGCTTCGCAGCCAGTAGAACCGACCAGACGGCACGATCGGTATGCTTGCCGACACGTAGAGTGGTTTACGCGGTTTACCGCTCCACCTCGGGAGATCGATCGTGGCCACACGCAGGGAACCCAACCAGCGCCTCAGAGAAGCGATTTCAACCGCCGGATGGACGTACGAGGCGTTGGCCAACGCCGTGCGGCGGATCGGCGCGGAGAACGGCGAGACGCTCTTCACCAACAAGTCCGCGGTGGCCCACTGGATCAACGGTGCGCAGCCGACGGGACAGTCGGGCCAGTATGTCGCCGAGGCGCTCTCCCGCCGTTCCGGGCGTCGGATCACCTTGGCCGAACTCGGCTTCGCCTCCCCGGAGGAGTCCTTGGCGGCGAGCAGCGATCCGGTTGAAGCGGTCGCCAACCTTGGTCGCGCGGATGTCGAACACCGCGCCTTCCTGGCTGTTGCCGCATTCACCACCGCGGGCGTGGCCATGCCGCTGCTCTACGACCCCGAGCCCGTCTCGTGTCTGATGCGGGCTCGAACCGGCACGGCCCGCGTCGGCGCGGAGGAAGTCGAGGTCGTCCGGCAGATCACTGCCGTGTTCAGTGCGGTGGACGAACGGCTTGGCGGCGGGCACGGATTGACCACTGTGACCGCCTACCTCGCCGACACCGCCGCCCCCATGCTCAATGGGCGCTTCCCCGACGAAATCACACGGCGTCGAGCCTTCGGGGCCGTGGCTGAACTCGCTTACCTCGCCGGATGGAAACACCACGACCTCGGTCAAGAGGGCGCGGCCCAGCACTACTATCAGGTCGGTTTTCAGCTAGCCGTTGAGGCCGATCCGCACGGCCATGCCGGATGGATGATGCGTGCGCTGGCCCACCAGGCGCTCAGTCTCAAGCAGCCCCACCACTGCGTGGCCCTGATCGAGAACGCGCTTGCCCGAAGTCTCGGCCGTGTGGACGGTCAGACCGAAGCGCTGCTCCATATCACGCACGCGCGCGCATTCGCCGCCATTGGTGACAAGCCTGCGGCGGCCAAGTCTCTCCTCGCGGCGGAGAATTCGCTTACCCGTGACGGCGATCCGCAGCCCAGCTTCTCACTCGTCAGCGGACCGGCAGCCGGCACCGTTGCCAGCCATATGGCCCGTACTCTCACCGACCTCGGAGACCATGTGGGAACGGAACTGCAGCACCGCGCCGCATTGATCCGTTGGGATGCTGAGAGGTACAAACGCGTCCATGTCCTCACCTACGCCGATCTCGGTGACAGTCTCGCTGCTCAGGCTCGGGCGGACGAAGCGGTGACGATTTGGGGGCGTGCGCTCGACCTCATGGACGGCATGACGTCGGATCGGACGAGAAAGGCGATCGCATCGATCCGCCCCTGCTTGGCGGTCTACCGTAGGCGTGGTGTCCCAGGAGCCGTCGACTTGGAACACCGTGCACGCGAGGCACTGACATGACAGCCGCACCGCAGGAAGGATCCGACCGACGTGGCTCACCCGACCACTGATCAGACCGCACTCGAACCGGCCACTGAGTCGATGACCTTGCTGGTTGCGGCTGTCATCGTCCACGATCTCGAAGCTCAGCGGGTCGCTCTCCTGAGGCGGGGTCCCAAAGCGAAGTTCGCGCAAGGCATGTGGGATCTACCGGTCGGCAAGAACGAACCCGGTGAGCCGATCACGGGGACCGCGGTGCGCGAACTCGAGGAGGAGACAGGGCTCGTCGTCAGCCCTGCAGACCTTCACCTTGCCCACGTCATCCACGGGGCCCGGGGCGTCGAGGCGCCCAACGGCTTCCTGACCGTCGTCTTCGCTGCTCATCATTGGTCGGGTGAACTCGTGAACGGGGAGCCTGCCAAGCATTCGGAAGTCGCATGGGTTGACATTGATGCCGTGCCGGAGGAATTCGTCTCCACGACCAGGGTGGCTTTGACTAGCTACCTCACTCATGGTCAGAACGTTTCCCTTGATTCGTGGCAGGGATAACTGTCGATTGGGTCGGCCAGTACGTTTCTCTATGGTGGCGCTCCTTGGCATGCCGAGGAGCGCCACCACCGACTGGAAGTTCCGTTGTCTTCTGAATCCCGCCCTTATCGGTAGAGGAGGACGGAATCGAGATTCCTGGATTTCGTCTTTGCGTCCGCGTGCCTCTCAATGGGAGAGGCGCGCGGAACTGATTGGATTGGGTGGTTCCTCTCGGTGTGCCGAGAGGAACCACCAAGTTTTCTGCTTCTTTATTTTTCTGTATGAAATTCTTTTCTGTCTTTGCATCTTGGCTTCCTGGTCCGATGGGAGGGTGGTTTCGGTGGTGACCTGCGGCAGAGGTGTCGTCGGCGGCGCCCTCCTCGCTGGAGGAGGGCGCCGCTGAATGTTCTGGGTGGTCGGATTTCTTCTTGTGTCGCACTTTCTCTCCGGGGTCTTTCTCTGTTCATGTTTAAGTCTTTTTTGTCATTCTGGGATGATGTTCTGAGGTGTCGCCACATGCCGCCGGTGCGGGGTGAGTTCGGCGAAGTGGCTGCCGGGTGGGGGTCGGGTGGGCCATCCTCGTGGCCATGACCTCCGAGCAGCCGCCGCCCGCAGCCGGCTCCCGCCCGTCCCGCGGCCTGGTCCTCACCGTTGCCGCCGTGCTGGTCGTCCTGCTCGCGGTGGTGGCCACCGCGGTGCTCTGGCCGGACGACAAGGAGCCGGCCGCCGCGCCGCCGCCCAGCCCCAGCCCCACGGCCACCCCGACGCCGACGCCGACTCCTACGCCGACCAGGCCGCAGCCGCCGTACGCCTTCTTCCCGGTCGGGGCCTGCTTCGACCACCCGCAGCTGAGCCCGGTGATCACCAAGCCCGAGGAGCGGCCCTGCGCCGGCGACCACGACGGCGAGGTGATCGCCGACCTCAAGCTCGCCGACGGCATCACCGGGGACATCCCGCTCGCCCTCGCGATGCGGGACGGCTGCAAGGAGGCCGAGGCCGCCGCCAAGGCCCGGCAGGCCGACGGGAAGACCTACTACGGCCGCCAGTTCGGCCCGGCCATGGCCAACTACCAGCAGGGCTGGCGCGACTACACCTGCACCCTGACCGCGAGCAACAAGCAGGGCGGCCCCAAGCTCACCGGGCAGCTGCGCCCGTGACGGCCGGGGCCGGCGGGGCGGGCTGACACAATGGGGGGCATGTCCACCACACCCGCCACTCCTGGCAGCACCGCCCTCGCGCCCGAGATCGCCGCGCGGCTCAAGCGCACCGAGGACGGGCTGCTCCCGGCCATCGCCCAGCAGTACGACACCGGCGAGGTGCTGATGCTCGGCTGGATGGACGACGAGGCGTTGCACCGCACCCTCACCACGGGCCGCTGCACCTACTGGAGCCGCAGCCGCCGCGAGTACTGGGTGAAGGGCGACACCTCGGGCCACGTCCAGGCGGTCAAGTCGGTGGCCCTGGACTGCGACGGCGACACCCTGCTGGTCAAGGTCGACCAGACCGGCGCGGCCTGCCACACCGGCGACCGCACCTGCTTCGACGCCGACGTGCTCCCGCTGTCCTGACCCCCGTCAACCCCCAGAACTCAAGAAGGTGCCGCCCCGCATGGATCTCGAAGCCTTCCGCAAGCTCGCCGTCGACACCCGGGTCATCCCCGTCACCCGCAGGCTCCTCGCGGACGGCCTCACCCCGATCGGCCTCTACCGCAGCCTCGCCGAGGAGCGGCCCGGCACCTTCCTGCTGGAGTCCGCCGAGCAGGGCCGCAGCTGGTCGCGCTACTCCTTCGTCGGCGTGCGCAGCGCCGCCGCGCTCACCGTCGGCCCGGACGGCGGGGCCCGCTGGCTCGGCACCCCGCCGGTCGGCATCCCCACCACCGGCGACCCGCTGGAGGTGCTGCGCGCCGCCCTGCAGGCCCTGCACACCCCGCGGCAGGAGGACGACGGCCTGCCCCCGCTCACCGGCGGCCTGGTCGGCTACCTCGGCTACGACATCGTCCGCCGGCTGGAGAAGCTCCCCGACCTCAACCCGGACGACCTGGGCCTGCCCGAGCTGACCATGCTGCTCGCCACCGACCTCGCCGTGCTCGACCACGTCGACGGCACGGTGCTGCTGATCGCCAACGCCGTCAACCACAACGACCTGGCCAGCGGCGTGGACGAGGCCTGGGCGGACGCGGTGGCCCGGCTGGACGCGATGGAGGCCGCGCTGAACAAGCCGGTCGACCCGGGCCTGGCCACCTTCACCCCGGCCGGCCCCGGCGAGGTGCACTCGCCGTTCGGCGGCGAGCCGTACCGGGCCGCGGTGGAGGAGATCAAGGAGCGGATCCGGGCCGGCGAGGCCTTCCAGGTGGTGCCCTCGCAGCGCTTCGAGGCGCCCTGCCCGGCCTCCGCGCTGGACGTCTACCGCGTGCTGCGCACCACCAACCCCAGCCCGTACATGTACCTGTTCCGCTTCCCCGGGCCGGACGGCGGTGCCGAGGGCGGCTTCGACGTGGTCGGCTCCAGCCCGGAGGCGCTGGTCAAGGTCACCGACGGCGAGGCGATGCTGCACCCGATCGCCGGCACCCGGCACCGCGGCGCCACCCCGCACGAGGACGCCGACCTGGCCGCCGAGCTGCTCGCCGACCCCAAGGAGCGGGCCGAGCACCTGATGCTGGTGGACCTGGGCCGCAACGACCTCGGCCGGGTCTGCGTGCCGGGCAGCGTCGAGGTGGTCGACTTCATGCAGATCGAGCGCTACAGCCACGTGATGCACATCGTCTCGACGGTGACCGGCAAGGTCGCCCCGGGCCGGACCGCCTTCGACGTGCTGACCGCCTGCTTCCCGGCCGGGACCCTCTCCGGCGCGCCCAAGCCCCGGGCGATGCGGATCATCGAGGAGCTGGAGCCCACCCGGCGCGGCCTGTACGGCGGCTGCGTCGGCTACCTGGACTTCGCCGGGGACTCGGACACCGCGATCGCGATCCGCACCGCGGTGCTGCGCGACGGCACCGCGTACGTGCAGGCCGGCGCGGGCGTGGTGGCCGACTCCGACCCGCACGGCGAGGACACCGAGTGCCGCAACAAGGCGGCCGCCGTGCTGCGGGCCGTCGCCACCGCCAATACGCTGCGGAGGCCGGAACTGTCCTGAGGCGTGAGGGAGGCGGCCGGGATGCCCGACCTGCCCGAGGTGCCGTACGACGAACTGCGCCGGGCGGTCGTGCTCGGCGCCGCCGGACAGCTCGGCGAGCAGCCGGCGGGCCACGGCCGGGTGCTGTCCGGGGTGGCGGTCGACTTCCCGGCGGCCCCCGGCGGCCCCGCCGCCCGGGGCGGGGAGGAGCCGGAGGTGCTCGCCCCGGACCTGGCCGTGCTCGCCCGGGACGCGGTGCGGGGCGGGCGGGGCCGGTTCGCCGCGGCCGCGGTCGAGGCGGTGCTGGAGGTGGCCCGGCCGGGCCTGGCGGAGGCGGCGAGGGCGTACGCGCGCGGCGGCGTGCCGCTGTACGTGGTGGTCGATCCGGCGGCGGCGGTCTGCACCGTGCACACCGCGCCGTCCCCCGAGGGGGTGTACCGGGAGGCCGAGCGGGTGCCGTTCGGCAACGACCTGTTCCTGCCGCTCGGCGGCCGCACGGCGGTGCTGCGGACGGACGAGTTCCCCGTGGCATGAGCGACCCCGCCCCCACCCCGGGTACGGACCCCGGCGTCGGCCGGGGGATAGTGGACGGGTGACCGCTGAGCAGACCCCCGCCCCCGCCACCCCCAGCCGCCGCACCCTCGGCGTGATGCTGCTGCTGACCGTGCTGAGCGCCGTGCTGGTGCTGACCGCGGTCGGGCGGACCTGGGCCGAGGGCCGGGCCGGCACCCTGGACGTGTCCGTCACCGGCGGCAGGATCTCCGAACTCCCCGGCGGGCTGGCCCTGGTGGGCCTCGCCGCGGCCGTCGCGGTGTTCGCGGTGCGCGGCGCCGGCCGGCTGGCGGTCGGCGCGCTGACCCTGCTGGCCGGGCTCGGCGCGGCCGCCGCCTCGGTGGCCGGGGCGGGCGACACCGCCGCGCTGGACGCCGAGGCCGCCCGCAAGCTGGCGCTGACCGGCTCGGCGGCCACCGAGGTCTCGCACACCGCCTGGCCCTGGGTCGCGCTGGTCGGCGGAGCGCTGCTGGCCCTGGCCGGACTGCTCACCCTGCGCTACGGCCGGGGCTGGCCGGCCATGGGCAGCCGCTACGAGGCGCCGACCCGCAAGGCCCCGGCGAAGGCCGACACGCCGGGCGACCTGTGGAAGGCGCTGGACCGCGGCGAGGACCCCACCGCGGGGTGATCTCCGGGCGAGCGGTGTGATCTCCGGAGGGGTCGCGCGCATGTGACGCGATAGACCCGCCACCCGCTTTGGGCCACCGGTGTGTGGCCCGGCACAATGGAACCCGTCAACCCGCCGGCGGCCCCGCAGGCCCGGCCGGGCCCCGAGAGCCAAGGAGCACCATTCAGATGGCAGCAGCAGCACACGGCCACACCCCCGCCGCCTGGACCGGCGTCGTCATCTCCTTCGTCGGCTTCGGCGTCGCGGGCGTCGCGATGATCCTGCCGTCGGTGCTGCTCGTCTGGGTCGGCCTGGCGGTCATCCTGGCCGGCGGCGTGGTCGGCAAGGCCATGTCCCTCGCGGGCATGGGCAAGCAGGCCAGCCCCCACGTCTACAAGTCGGCCGAGGAGCAGCTCGCGGCCCGTGAGGCCCGCGCCGCCGTCGCCGCCTGACGGCGCGCTCGTCGCACCACACGTTTGTCGTACATCGGAACGGCGGGCGCGCCACGCCCGCCGTTTCGTCGTGTCCGGGCCCGACCCGGGCAGAATCGGGGCGTGACCTCCGTCCCCACCGCCTCCGCCCCGTTGCCCGTGCTGCGCCGGCTGAGCCCGCCACTGACCGCGCTGGCGGCGGTGGCCGTCCCCACCGCGTTCGTCTCCGTGGTCGACCCCAACACCTCCGGGCACTACCCCGAGTGCCCGTTCCTGACCGCCACCGGCTGGTGGTGCCCCGGCTGCGGGGGGCTGCGCTGCGTCCACGCGCTGACCCACGGGGACCTCACCGGGGCCCTGCACGACAACGCCGTCGCCGTGCTGCTGTTCGGCGTCCTGGGGGTGCTCTGGCTGCGCTGGGGCTGGGCCGCGCTGACCGGCGGGCCGCCGCCCAGGGTCACCGTCGGGGCCCGGCGCTGGGCGCTGATCGCCCTGCTGGTGCTGGTCTTCACGGTGGTGCGCAACTCGCCGATCGGCGCGGGACTGGCACCGCCGCTGGTCTGATCCGGCGGCCAGGGTGGGAAAACCGGCCCGAAGACCGTCCGAAAACCGGTGCGGGACCGGTGAAGCCGCAGCTGGGGACGGTCGGAACGGGTGTCCGATCCAGGGGGCGCGACTCGAACCGGTGCGCCCCCCGCCCCCGGGTGCCGATACCATCGAAGAGCCGGTGGGCCGTCGCCCGCCGGCTCGCGCCGGCCGACCGGCAGACCGGTCGGCCAACCGGCAGAAAAGATGGGGGCTCCTGAGTGAGTGTGCTCGACTCGATCATCGAAGGGGTCCGCGAGGACCTCGCCGAGCGGCAGGCCCGGGTCTCCCTGGACGAGCTCAAGGAGCTCGCCGCCAAGGCCCCGGAGGCCAAGGACGGCGTCGCCGCCCTCAAGGGCGACGGGGTCCGGGTGATCTGCGAGGTGAAGCGCTCCAGCCCGTCCAAGGGCGCCCTGGCCTCGATCGCCGATCCGGCCGCCCTGGCGGTCGACTACGCGGCCGGCGGTGCCGCCGCGATCAGCGTGCTGACCGAGCAGCGCCGCTTCGGCGGGTCGCTCGCCGACCTGGACGCCGTCCGCGCCGCGGTGGACACCCCGCTGCTGCGCAAGGACTTCATCGTCACCGCCTACCAGCTGTGGGAGGCCCGCGCGCACGGCGCCGACCTCGCGCTGCTGATCGTCGCGGCCCTCGACCAGCCGGCCCTGGTGTCGCTGATCGAGCGCGCCGAGTCGATCGGCCTCACCCCGCTGGTGGAGGTGCACGACGAGGAGGAGATCAAGCGCGCGGTGGACGCCGGCGCCCGGATCATCGGCGTCAACGCCCGCAACCTCAAGACGCTCGAAGTGGACCGCAACACCTTCGAGAACGTCGCCCACGCCATCCCGGAGGGCATCGTCAAGATCGCCGAGTCCGGCGTGCGCGGCCCGCTGGACGTGATCAACTACGCCAACCTCGGCGCCGACGCGGTGCTGGTCGGCGAATCCCTGGTGACCGGCAAGGACCCGCGCGCCGCGGTCGCCGACCTGGTCGCCGCCGGGGCCCACCCCGCCGTCCGGCACAAGGACTGACACCACCCGATGAAGATCGCCGCCCGACTCGCCCCCGGCTGCCGCCCGCGCGGCTGCCGCGCACCCGCACGCCGGGTGCTGGGGCGTCGGGTGCGGTACGTCATCGGGTGCGAGCCCGGGCAGGTGCCGGGGCGGCGATGGCGCGTGACGTCCGGCTGAATCCGGCCCGGCTGTACCGACAGCCGCCGAGCGGGATCGGCCGACCCGGACGTCATCGTTGTCCACCTCCGTTCTAGGGATACCACCATGTCCGAAAAGGACTACCTGCCCGGTGCCCAGGTGCCGGACGCGCGCGGCTACTTCGGCGCGTACGGCGGCCGCTTCATCCCCGAGGCGCTGGTCGCCGCGGTCGAGCAGGTCGCCGAGGAGTACGAGAAGGCCAAGGCCGACCCGGCCTTCGCCGCCGAGCTCGACGGGCTGCTCAAGGACTACACCGGCCGCCCGAGCCCGCTGACCGACGTGCACCGGTTCTCCGCCGAGGCGGGCGGCGCGCGCGTCCTGCTCAAGCGCGAGGACCTCAACCACACCGGCTCGCACAAGATCAACAACGTGCTGGGCCAGGCGCTGCTCACCAAGCGGATGGGCAAGACCCGGATCATCGCCGAGACCGGCGCCGGCCAGCACGGCGTGGCCACCGCGACCGCCTGCGCGCTGTTCGGCTTCGACTGCACCATCTACATGGGCGAGGTCGACACCGAGCGCCAGGCGCTCAACGTCGCCCGGATGCGGATGCTCGGCGCCGAGGTGGTGGCCGTCAAGTCCGGCAGCCGGACGCTCAAGGACGCCATCAACGAGGCGTTCCGGGACTGGGTCGCGAACGTCGACTCCACCCACTACCTGTTCGGCACCGTCGCCGGGCCGCACCCGTTCCCGATGATGGTCCGGGACTTCCACCGGATCATCGGCGTCGAGGCGCGCCAGCAGGTGCTCGACCGGACCGGGCGGCTGCCCGACGCCGTCGTGGCCTGCGTGGGCGGCGGCTCCAACGCGATGGGGATCTTCCACGAGTTCATCCCGGACGCCGGGGTGCGGCTGCTCGGCTGCGAGGCGGCCGGCGAGGGCGCCGAGACGCCCCGGCACGCGGCCACCCTCACCAAGGGCGACCCGGGCGTGCTGCACGGCTCCCGGACGTACGTCCTCCAGGACGAGGACGGGCAGACCATCGAGTCGCACTCGATCTCGGCGGGGCTGGACTACCCCGGGGTCGGGCCGGAGCACGCCTGGCTGAAGGACACCGGGCGGGCGGAGTACCGGCCGGTCACCGACGACGCCGCGATGCAGGCGCTGCGGCTGCTGTCCCGCACCGAGGGGATCATCCCGGCCATCGAGAGCGCCCACGCGCTCGCCGGGGCGCTGGAGCTGGGGCGCGAGCTCGGGCCGGAGGCGACCATCCTGGTCTCGCTGTCGGGACGCGGGGACAAGGACATGCACACCGCGGCCGAGTACTTCGGCCTGTACGACGAGCCGGGGGCCGGTTCGGCCGGCGGCGCCGGTTCCGCCGAGGGGGGTAAGTGATCATGGCTTCGAAGCTGAGTGCCGGGCTGGCCGCCGCCAAGGCGGAGGACCGGGCCGCGCTGATCGGGTACCTGCCGGCCGGGTTCCCGACCGTGGACGGCGGCATCCGGGCGATCAAGGCGCTGATCGAGGGCGGCTGCGACGTGGTCGAGGTCGGCCTGCCGCACTCCGACCCGGTCCTGGACGGCGCGGTCATCCAGACCGCCGACGACATCGCGCTGCGCGGCGGTGTGCGGATCAAGGACGTGCTGCGGACCGTCCAGGAGGTCGCCTCGGCGCACCCCGAGGCGGCGGTGCTCGTGATGACGTACTGGAACCCGGTCGACCGCTACGGCGTGGCGCGGTTCGCGGCGGACCTGGCGGCCGCGGGCGGGGCCGGGTGCATCCTGCCGGACCTGCCGGTGGAGGAGTCCGAGGAGTGGCGCAAGGCGGCGGACGAGCACGGGCTGGACACCGTGTTCGTGGTCGCCCCCAGCAGCAAGGACGCGCGGCTGGCGGAGGTCACGGCGGCGGGCAGCGGGTTCGTGTACGCGGCCGCGGTGATGGGCGTGACCGGGACCCGGTCGGCCGTCGGGTCGATGGCCGAGGACCTGGTCGCCCGGACCCGGGCCACCACGGACCTGCCGGTCTGCGTCGGGCTCGGCGTCTCGGACGCGGCGCAGGCGGCGGAGGTCGCCCGGTTCGCGGACGGCGTGATCGTCGGGTCGGCGTTCGTGAAGCGGATCCTGGCCGCGGGCGAGGACGAGGCGGCGGCGCTGGACGCCGTACGGGCCCTGGCCGGGGAGCTGGCCGAGGGCGTGCGCAGGCGCTGACGCGCGGTAGGAACGGTTGACGGACGGCCCCCCACTCCTCGGGAGTGGGGGGCCGTCGGCTTTCCGCCCGTTTCCGCGGGCCGCCGGTGGGGCGCGGGTGGGGCGCGCGGTCGCGCCCCCGCGCTCCGACCGGAGTGCGGACCCGAACGGGTGAACAAGGGGTGGGGACACGCATCAGCCGGGGTCGGCGGACGTTGAGTGGAGGGAGGAGTGCACGAACGGTTGCGGGGGCGAGCGGAAGGGGTGAGCCGGTGCGGAGTCTCCAGCGGGCCGTCCTGCTGCGGGCGGCGGCGGCCGTGGTGGTGCTCGGCGGTGCGGTCGGGGTGCACGTCGAGGTGGGGCAGGCGCTGGCCAAGCGGGGAGCCGAGCGGGCGGAGCGGGAGGCGGTGGCGTGCGCGGAGGCGGCCCGGCACCCCGACCTGTTCGAGGCCGGATGGCTCGCGGGGTGCCGCTGACGTACGGGCGTTCGATCCGGTCCGCTTCGTTCGGACGGGGCGTCACTCGTCCGGCTTCACTCCCGGATCCGGAAGAACCACCCTTCGGCCCGGGCGGTTCAGCAGGGAGTGAACGAGTTTCCCGAGGGGGGTTCCCTGATGGCCGCGCAGCCCGGTGGCTCCGCGCCCACGCCCACGCCTCCGGCGGGGCGGCCGGTGCCGGCCTGGAGTGAGTGGCTCGGCACGGCGGTCCGGCTCGCCCTCGCGGTCGTCTGGGGGTGGGCCGGACTGGCGAAGGTCGCCGATCCGGCCGAGGCCGCCCAGGCCGTCCGGGCCTACGAGATCCTCCCCGAGGGTCTGGTCAAGCCGATCGGCCACGGCCTGCCCTTCCTGGAGCTGGCCCTGGCCCTGCTGCTGGTGGTGGGCCTCGGCGTCCGGCTGGTGGCCGGGGTCTCCGCGCTCCTGCTGCTGGTCTTCATCGCCGGGATCGCCTCCGCGTGGGCGCGCGGCATCTCGATCGACTGCGGCTGCTTCGGCGGCGGCGGGCAGGTCGACGAGTCCCAGACGAAGTACCTCCAGGAGATCCTGCGCGACACCGGCTTCCTGCTGCTGGCCGGGTGGCTGCTGTGGCGGCCCCGCACCCGGCTGTCGGCAGACGCCTGGCTGGCGAGCTGACCACCACATCCCTGCACCCGACGAAGGCCCCCGACCGTGGATGTCAAGGCAATGAGCGAGAAGAACCGAGAAGGCAAGCGCACCGCCCGCGAGCGGATGCTGGAGCAGCGGGCGGCCGACGAGGCCTCCTCCCGGCGCAAGAAGAAGCTGATCGTGGGCGGTTCCGTGCTCGCGGTGATCGCCGCCGCGGTGATCGTCGGCGTCGTGGTGCAGGACCAGCGCTCCAAGCCGGAGACGCCGACCGCCGCCCCGGCCGGGACGATCGGCGACAAGAACCTGGTCATCCCGGTCGGCGCCGACAACGCGCCCGCCGTCCTCACCGTCTACGAGGACCCGCGCTGCCCCGCCTGCGGCACCTTCGAGCGCGAGTTCTCGGCGACGATCGACCAGCTGGAGGACGCCGGGAAGATCTACACGAACTACCACATCGTGTCGTTCATCGACCGGGCCGTACCGGGCAAGGGCTCCAGGACCGGCGCCAACGCGCTGGGCTGCGCCCAGGACGCCGGGCACTTCCGGGACTTCCACGACGTGCTGTACCGCAACCAGCCGGAGGAGACCAACGACGCCTTCGGCGACAAGGCCGTCCTGCTCAGCCTGGCCAAGCAGGTCAACGGCCTGGACACGCCCGCGTTCCAGTCCTGCGTCAAGGACGGCGAGTTCAGCGGGTGGGTGTCCGCGGTGCAGCAGGACTTCGACAAGTCCAGCTTCAAGTCCACCCCGACGGTGCTGCTCAACGGCCAGCCGGTCTACCCGAAGAACGGCACCGAGGAGATCACCCCGGCCAACCTGGTGAAGTGGGTGGACGCCGCGAACCAGGGCAAGCAGCTGGGCACGGCGGGTTCGCACGGGCAGACCCCGGCGCCGACCAGCACTGCTTCGGAGGCCAACAACCCGTCGCCGACGGCCGGCTGAGCCCGTTCCGCCGCGCCGCCCCCTCCCCGTCCGGAGGGGGCGGCGCCGCCCGTCGTTCGGTTTCTGTGACCACAAGGCTGCCCGAGCGGGCCGTCGGACCCTGTAGCGTCGGAACTGCCATGGATATCGCCTACATTCCCAGCCCGTCGCGGGGCGTCCTGTACCTCGGACCGATCCCGCTGCGCGCCTACGCCTTCTGCATCATTCTCGGTGTCGTCGTCGCCGTCTGGCTCGGCAGCAAGCGCTGGGTCGCCCGGGGCGGTGCCAAGCACACCGTCGGCGACATCGCCGTCTGGGCCGTGCCGTTCGGCCTGGTCGGCGGACGCCTGTACCACGTGATCACCGACGGCGGCCGCCTGTACTTCGCCGAGGGGAAGAACCCCTGGGACGCCCTCAAGATCTGGGAGGGCGGCCTCGGCATCTGGGGCGCCGTCGCGCTGGGCGCGGTCGGCGCCTGGATCGGCGCCCGCCGCCGGGGCGTGCCGCTGCCCGCGTACGCCGACGCCATCGCGCCGGGCATCGCGCTCGCGCAGGCGCTGGGCCGCTGGGGCAACTACTTCAACCAGGAGCTGTACGGCCGGTCGACCACCCTGCCCTGGGGCCTGGAGATCGACAAGACGCTGCCCAACGGCGAGGTCGTGAAGGGCGTCTACCACCCGACCTTCCTGTACGAGTCGCTCTGGTGCGTCGGGGTCGCGGTGCTGGTGATCTGGGCGGACCGCCGCTTCAAGCTGGGCCACGGCCGGGCGTTCGCGCTGTACGTGGCCGCTTACACGGTCGGCCGGTTCTGGACGGAGTGGCTGCGGATCGACGAGGCGCACGTCTACTTCGGCCTGCGGCTGAACGACTGGGTGTCCATCGGGGTGTTCATCGGCGCCGTCGCGTACTTCGTGATCGTCGGCAGGAAGCGGCCCGGGCGGGAGGACCCGGCGAGCATCGACCCGGCCGCGCACCTGGCCGAGGACGCCCCGGCCGAGGGCCGGAGCGACGGCAAGGACGACGGCAAGGGCGACGGCAAGGCCGCGGAGAAGGTCCCGGCGAAGGCCGCGGACAAGCCGGTGTCGCGGAAGCCCGCGGGGCCCGCGGACGCCGAGCCGACCGCCGTGAAGGCCGCCGTGAAGGCTGACGAGAAGGCCGCCGTGAAGGTCGACGAGAAGGCCGACGAGGACGCCAAGAACCCGATCTGACCAGGGGATTCCCCCGACTGGGGCCACCCTTCGCGAGCGCCGCGAAGGGTGGCCCCAGTCGTGTTCGGACAGCCTTACTTTGCTGGAAATGCCCAGGTCAGGCGGGCTACGTTCGGGGCTGACGAACGACGACGGAGGGGAACGACGATGAGCGTGATCACTGTGGGAGCCGACGCCGGGCACCAGCCCCGGATACCCGCGGCCGACCACCACCGGGACGTCAACGGCGGCTGGCTGCGGCCGGCCGTGTTCGGCGCGGTGGACGGGCTGGTGTCCAACTTCGCGCTGATGACCGGGGTGGTCGGCGGCGCGGTGTCCAACGGGACGGTGATCCTGACCGGGCTCGCGGGCCTGGCGGCCGGCGCCTGCTCGATGGCGGCGGGGGAGTACACCTCGGTGGCCTCGCAGCGGGAGCTGGTGCAGGCCGAGATCGAGGTCGAGCGGCTGGAGCTGAGCCGCAACCCGCACGGGGAGCTGGCCGAGCTGGCCCAGCTGTACGTCTCGCGCGGGGTGGACCCGGAGCTGGCCCACGAGGTGGCCCGGCAGCTGTCCGCCGACCCGGAGCTGGCCCTGGAGGTGCACGCCCGCGAGGAGCTGGGCGTCGACCCCACCGACCTGCCCTCGCCGCTGGTGGCGGCCGGCTCGTCGTTCCTGTGCTTCGCGCTCGGCGCGCTGCTGCCGCTGCTGCCGTACCTGCTGGGGGCGACCACGCTGCTGCCCGCCCTGCTGCTGGCGGGGGCCGGGCTGTTCCTGTGCGGCGCGGTGGTGGCCCGGGTGACGGCGCGCAGCTGGTGGTTCAGCGGGCTGCGGCAGCTGGTCCTGGGCGGCGCGGCGGCGGGGGTGACCTACCTGCTCGGGTGGCTGATCGGCGGGCAGATCGGGTAGCCGGGGCGCTGCATGGTTATGCTGGGCAGTGCGTGACGTTTCACACATGGACGTCCGACGGCGCCTGGCACTGTCTCATCATCCGGGCCCCCGAGCCGCGGATTCGCATCCGCGGACGGGCTCCCGGGATGGGAATCCCAGGCGGCCATGATCGGCTTCTGTGGCGATCCGGTTTCGCCCCTGTTTCAGGCCGTGGAGCGTTGGGCACAATCGTCGGGACGTGCACTGTGGCACGTCCTCTTCACACCCCTCCTGACCTGCGCGTCGTCCCGCCATGTGGACGGGACATTCCGCTTCTCGGGATCGCGGGCATCATGTAACTTGCACGACACCGCACCATCGCATCAGGGCCAACGTCGTCCCTACTTGCACCAACTTGCCGAAAGACGACGACGGGAGAGCCGATGCTGTCTGCATCCATGCACTCCGCCAACGAGCCCCAGGCCGGCGCCGCGCGCCAGCCGTACGCGCTCGTGCCGGATGCGCGACCTGCTGCTCAGGGCCTGTACGACCCGCGAAACGAGCACGACGCCTGTGGCGTCGGTTTCGTCGCCACGCTGACCGGCATCGCCGACCACACCATCGTCGAGCAGGCGCTGACCGTCCTGCGCAACCTGGAGCACCGCGGCGCCACCGGCGCCGAGCCGGACTCCGGCGACGGTGCGGGCATCCTGACCCAGATCCCGGACGCCTTCCTGCGCGGCAAGGTCTCCTTCCAGCTCCCGGCGGCCGGCTCCTACGCCGTCGGCATCGCCTTCCTGCCGGACGACGACGAGCAGGACGCCGCCGCCGTCGCGCGGATCGAGGCCATCGCGGCCGAGGAGGACCTGACCGTCCTCGGCTGGCGCGACGTCCCGGTCACCCCCGACCTGCTCGGCGCCACCGCGCGCGGCGTGATGCCGCGGTTCCGGCAGCTCTTCCTCGCGTCGGCGCCCGTCGAGCAGAGCCTCGCGCAGGACGGCAAGGCCGGCATCGAGCTGGACCGGATCGCCTTCGTGGTCCGCAAGCGGGCCGAGCGCGAGGCCGGGGTGTACTTCCCGTCGCTGTCCGCGCGCACCATCGTCTACAAGGGCATGCTGACCACCGGCCAGCTGGAGCCCTTCTTCCCCGACCTGTCGGACCGCAGCTACGCGTCCGCGATCGGCCTGGTGCACTCCCGCTTCTCCACCAACACCTTCCCGAGCTGGCCGCTCGCCCACCCCTACCGCTTCGTCGCGCACAACGGCGAGATCAACACCGTCAAGGGCAACCGCAACTGGATGCGGGCCCGGGAGTCGCAGCTCGCCACCGACCTCATCCCCGGCGACCTCTCGCGGATCTTCCCGGTCTGCACCCCGGACCACTCCGACTCCGCCTCCTTCGACGAGGTCCTGGAGCTGCTCCACCTCGGCGGCCGCTCGCTGCCGCACTCGGTGCTGATGATGATCCCGGAGGCGTGGGAGAACCACGCCACCATGAGCCCGGCCCGCCGCGCCTTCTACCAGTACCACTCCAACCTGATGGAGCCCTGGGACGGCCCGGCCTGCGTCACCTTCACCGACGGCAACCAGATCGGCGCCGTGCTCGACCGCAACGGCCTGCGCCCGGCCCGCTACTGGATCACCGAGGACGGCCTGGTCGTCCTCTCCTCCGAGGTCGGCGTGCTCGACATCGACCAGGAGAAGGTCGCCCGCAAGGGCCGCCTCCAGCCTGGCCGGATGTTCCTGGTGGACACCGCCGAGGGCCGGATCGTCGAGGACGAGGAGATCAAGTCCGCCCTCGCCGCCGAGCACCCCTACCAGGAGTGGGTCGACGGCGGGCAGATCCAGCTCGCCACGCTGCCCGAGCGCGAGCACATCGCCCACACCCACGCCTCCGTCACCCGCCGCCAGCAGACCTTCGGCTACACCGAGGAGGAGCTGCGGGTCGTCCTCGCGCCGATGGCGCGCACCGGCGCCGAGGCGCTCGGCTCGATGGGCACCGACTCGCCGATCGCCGCGCTGAGCGAGAAGCCGCGCCTGCTGTTCGACTACTTCGTGCAGCTCTTCGCGCAGGTCACCAACCCGCCGCTGGACGCCATCCGCGAGGAGCTCGTCACCTCGCTGCTGTCCAACCTCGGCCCGGAGGGCAACCTGCTCGCCGCCGAGGCCGCCTCCTGCCGCTCCGTCGGCATCACCTTCCCGGTGATCGACAACGACGAGCTGGCCAAGCTCGTCCACATCAACGCCGACGGCGACCAGCCCGGCCTGAAGGCCGTCACGCTCTCCGGCCTCTACAAGGTCTCCTCCGGCGGCGAGGGCCTGGCCTCCCGGCTGGCCGGGATCGCCGCCGAGGCCGACGCGGCGATCGCCGACGGCGCCCGGATCATCGTGCTCTCCGACCGGCACTCGGACGCCGAGCACGCGCCGATCCCCTCGCTGCTGCTCACCTCCGCCATCCACCACCACCTGATCCGCACCAAGCAGCGCACCCAGGTGTCGCTGCTGGTCGAGGCGGGCGACGTCCGCGAGGTGCACCACGTCGCGCTGCTGATCGGCTACGGCGCCGGGGCGGTCAACCCGTACCTGGCGATGGAGTCGGTCGAGGACCTGGTCGCCCAGGGCGTGTTCATCGAGGGCGTCGAGCCCGAGAAGGCGATCAAGAACCTGATCAAGGCGCTCGGCAAGGGCGTGCTCAAGGTGATGTCCAAGATGGGCATCTCGACCGTCGCCTCCTACCGCGGCGCCCAGGTCTTCGAGGCCATCGGCCTCTCCCAGGACCTCGTCGACGGCTACTTCGCCGGCACCACCACCAAGCTCGGCGGCATCGGCCTGGAGGAGATCGCGAAGGAGACCGCCGCCCGGCACGCCAAGGCGTACCCGGCCTCCGGCATCCCGGCCGCGCACCGCGCGCTGGAGATCGGCGGCGAGTACCAGTGGCGCCGCGAGGGCGAGCCGCACCTGTTCGACCCGGACACCGTCTTCCGGCTCCAGCACTCCACCCGCAACCGCCGCTACGACATCTTCAAGCAGTACACCGACCGGGTGAACGAGCAGTCCGAGCGGCTGATGACGCTGCGCGGTCTGTTCCAGCTGGAGGGCCTCGGCCGGGAGCCGATCCCGGTCGAGGAGGTCGAGCCGGTCTCCGAGATCGTCAAGCGCTTCTCCACCGGCGCCATGTCGTACGGCTCGATCTCGCGCGAGGCGCACGAGACCCTGGCCATCGCGATGAACCGCCTCGGCGGCAAGTCCAACACCGGCGAGGGCGGCGAGGACCCGGACCGCCTGTACGACCCGGAGCGCCGCTCGGCGATCAAGCAGGTCGCCTCCGGCCGGTTCGGCGTCACCTCCGAGTACCTGGTCAACGCGGACGACATCCAGATCAAGATGGCCCAGGGCGCCAAGCCCGGCGAGGGCGGCCAGCTGCCCGGCCACAAGGTGTACCCGTGGGTCGCCAGGACCCGGCACTCCACCCCGGGCGTCGGCCTGATCTCGCCGCCGCCGCACCACGACATCTACTCCATCGAGGACCTGGCCCAGCTGATCCACGACCTCAAGAACGCCAACCCGGCGGCCCGCATCCACGTGAAGCTGGTCTCCGAGGTCGGCGTCGGGACGGTCGCCGCGGGCGTCTCCAAGGCGCACGCGGACGTGGTGCTCGTCTCCGGCCACGACGGCGGCACCGGCGCCTCGCCGCTCACCTCGCTGAAGCACGCGGGCGGCCCCTGGGAGCTCGGCCTCGCCGAGACCCAGCAGACCCTGCTGCTCAACGGGCTGCGCGACCGCATCGTCGTCCAGACCGACGGCCAGCTGAAGACCGGCCGCGACGTGGTGATCGCCGCGCTGCTCGGCGCCGAGGAGTTCGGCTTCGCCACCGCCCCGCTGGTCGTCTCCGGCTGCATCATGATGCGCGTCTGCCACCTGGACACCTGCCCGGTCGGCGTCGCCACCCAGAACCCGGTGCTGCGCGAGCGGTTCTCCGGCAAGCCCGAATTCGTCGTCAACTTCTTCGAGTTCATCGCCGAGGAGGTCCGGGAGATCCTGGCCTCGCTGGGCTTCCGCTCGATCGAGGAGGCCGTCGGCCGCGCCGAGCACATCGACGCCCGGGCCGCGATCGACCACTGGAAGGCGGCCGGGCTGGACCTCGCCCCGCTGTTCCACGTGCCGGCGCTGCCCGAGGGCGCGGCGCGCCACCGCACCACCGCCCAGGACCACGCGCTGGACAAGGCCCTGGACAACCAGCTGATCGAGCTGGCCGAGGACGCGCTGGAGCGCGGCGACGCCGTCCGCATCCAGCTGCCGATCCGCAACGTCAACCGCACCGTCGGCACCATGCTCGGCCACGAGGTGACCAAGCGGTACCGGGGCGAGGGCCTGCCGGAGGGGACCATCGACGTCACCTTCACCGGCTCCGCCGGGCAGTCCTTCGGCGCGTTCCTGCCGCGCGGCGTGACGCTGCGGCTGGAGGGCGACGCCAACGACTACGTCGGCAAGGGCCTCTCGGGCGGGGTGGTGATCGTCCGCCCGGCCCGCGAGGCGGCGGCCATCGGCAACGACGCGCAGAACCACGTCATCGCCGGCAACACCATCGGCTACGGCGCCACCTCGGGCCGGATCCACCTGCGCGGCAAGGCCGGTGAGCGGTTCGCCGTCCGCAACTCCGGGGCCACCCTGGTGGTCGAGGGCGTGGGCGACCACGGCCTGGAGTACATGACCGGCGGCCGGGTCGTCGTCCTCGGCGAGACCGGGCGCAACCTCGCGGCGGGCATGTCCGGCGGCATCGCGTACGTCCTGGACCTGCGCCCCGCCAACGTCAACGACGGCATGGTGGGCATCGAGGCCCCCACCGCCGCCGACCGCGACTGGCTGCGCGAGACCGTGCAGCAGCACTACGAGGAGACCGGCTCCACCGTCGCCGCCGAACTCCTGGCGGACTGGGGCAGCGGGGTCTCCCGCTTCTCCAAGATCATGCCGACCGACTACAAGGCAGTGCTCGCCGCCAAGGACGCCGCTGAGCGCGATGGCCTCTCCGAGGCCGAGACCACCGCGAAGATGATGGAGGCGGCTAATGGCTGACCCCAAGGGCTTCCTGACCACGCCCAAGCAGCTGGCCGAGCGCCGCCCGGTCGACGTCCGGATCAAGGACTGGAACGAGGTCTACGTCGAGCGCAGCCTCCTGCCGATCATCACCAAGCAGGCCGGCCGCTGCATGGACTGCGGAATCCCGTTCTGCCACAACGGCTGCCCGCTCGGGAACCTCATCCCCGAGTGGAACGACCTGGCCTACCGGGACGACTTCACCGGCGCGATCGAGCGGCTGCACGCCACCAACAACTTCCCGGAGTTCACCGGCCGCCTGTGCCCGGCTCCGTGCGAGTCCGCGTGCGTCCTCGGCATCAACCAGGACGCGGTGACCATCAAGAACGTCGAGGTCACCATCATCGACAAGGCCTGGGACCGCGGCGGGGTCACCCCGCAGGTGCCCGAGCGGCTGTCCGGCAAGACCGTTGCCGTGGTCGGCTCCGGCCCGGCCGGCCTCGCCGCCGCCCAGCAGCTCACCCGGGCCGGGCACACCGTCGTGGTGTACGAGCGGGCCGACCGGATCGGCGGGCTGCTGCGCTACGGCATCCCCGAGTTCAAGATGGAGAAGCGCCACATCAACCGCCGCATCGAGCAGATGCGCGCGGAGGGCACCCGGTTCCGCACCGGCGTGCACGTCGGCGAGGACATCACCGGGCAGCAGCTGCGCGAGCGCTTCGACGCCGTGGTGGTCGCGGCCGGCGCCACCACCGCCCGTGACCTGCCGGTGCCCGGGCGCGAGCTCAAGGGCGTCCACCAGGCCATGGAGTACCTGCCGCTGGCCAACAAGGTGCAGGAGGGCGACTTCGTGGAGTCCCCGATCAGCGCCAAGGGCAAGCACGTGGTCGTGATCGGCGGCGGCGACACCGGCGCGGACTGCGTCGGCACCGCCCACCGGCAGGGGGCGGCCTCCGTCACCCAGCTGGAGATCATGCCGCGGCCCGGCGAGGAGCGGCCCGGGCACCAGCCGTGGCCCACCATGCCGATGACCTACAAGGTCACCTCCGCGCACGAGGAGGGCGGCGAGCGGATCTACTCCGTCAACACCACCCGCTTCAGCGGCGACGAGGACGGCAACGTCCAGGAACTGCACCTCGTCGAGGTGGAGTTCAAGGACGGCCGGTTCGAGCCGGTGCCCGGCACCGAGCGGGCGATCCCGGCCCAGCTGGTCACCCTGGCCATGGGCTTCACCGGGACGGACGTGCGGAACGGGCTGGTGGAGCAGCTGGGAGCGGACCTCGACGCGCGCGGTAACATTGCCCGCGATGGCCGGTTCGCCACCAATGTCGATGGCGTGTACGTCTGCGGAGACGCCGGCCGTGGCCAGTCGCTGATCGTCTGGGCCATCGCGGAGGGCCGTTCGGCCGCAGCCGCGGTGGACAGGTACCTCGGCGGCAAGACCCCGCTTCCCGCGCCGATCCGGCCCACCGACCGCCCGCTGGTGGTCTGACGGGCCCCGGACGCTCCGACCGGCCCACCCCTGAACCCCCGGCGCCGCATCGCCGGGAGCTCAACCCGCTGCCCCCGTCAGAGTCGCCGGGCCAACGCGGTCTCCTGGCGCCTGCCCTCTTCCCCGACCAGTTGGAGGGCGGGCGCCGTCGCGTTCCCCGACGGCCTTCGCCGGGGGCGTCCCGCGGGGCCTTCCGGGGGCGTCCTGCGGGGCCTTCCGGGGGCGCCCGGCGAGGCCTGACGGTCGGAGTTCTCCGCCGCCGTGGCGGCTTCCGAACAGTGGGCTGTTGTTCGTCGGTGCCAGGTGGCAGACTGCGGCCGACGGCCGGGGGGCTGGGCGAGTGCGGAGGATGACGTCGATGGGCACGGTTCAGGCAGGCGGGGGCGCCACCGTACGGAGGCTGCTGCTCGGCACCCAGCTGCGCAAGCTCCGGGAGGCCAGAGGCGTCAGCCGCGAGGAGGCCGGGTACTCGATCCGCGCCTCCGAATCCAAGATCAGCCGGATGGAGCTCGGCCGGGTCGGCTTCAAGGAGCGCGACGTCGCCGACCTGCTGACCCTGTACGGGGTCGAGGCCGAACAGGAGCGCGCCACCGTCCTCGGGCTGCTGCGCGACGCCAACGCCAGCTCCTGGTGGCACGAGTACGGGGACGTGCTGCCCGGCTGGTTCCAGAACTACCTGGGCCTGGAGGAGGCCGCGGCCGAGATCCGCAGCTACGAGGTCCAGTTCGTCCACGGGCTGCTCCAGACCGCCGACTACGCCCGGGCCGTGGTCACCGCCGGCTGCCACGCCAACGGGCCGGAGGAGATCGAGCGCCGGGTCGACGTCCGGCTCAGGCGGCAGGCGGTGCTGACCGGCGAGCGGGCACCGCAGCTGGTCGCGGTGCTGGACGAGGCCGCGCTGCGCCGGCCCTGGGGCGGGCCCGAGCAGATGCGCGGCCAGCTGGACCGGCTGCTGGAGCTCGGCGAACTGCCCAACGTCCGGCTCCAGGTGCTGCCGCTGGGCAACGCCGGGCTGAGCGCGGAGAGCGGCGCCTTCACCGTCCTGGGCTTCGCCGAGACCGAGTTGGCGGACGTGGTGTACCTGGAGCAGTTCACCACCGCGCTCTACCTCGACAAGCCGGCCGAGGTGGCCGAGTACCGGCAGGCGATGGACGACCTGGTCGCCGACAGCCTGATGCCGGAGCGGACCCGCGACCTGCTGTACGCGATGCGCCAGGAGCTGTAGTAGGTCAGTACGATGATTCCCCATCAGGTCGGTGCATGAGAGGGATCAGATGTCGTACTTCTCCGAGTTGGCGCTGCAGTACATCGACGGCGAGTGGCGCAGCGGCAGCGGCTCCTGGGACATCGTCGACGTCGACCCCTACACCGGCGACAAGCTCGCCACCATCACCGTCGCCACCGTCGACGAGGTCGACCTGGCCTACCGCGCCGCCGAGCGCGCCCAGAAGGCGTGGGCCGCCGCCAACCCGTACCAGCGGCGGCTGGTCTTCGAGCGCGCGCTGCGGCTGCTGGAGGAGCGCGAGCCGGAGATCGTCCAGGCGATCATGGCCGAACTCGGCGGCACCGCGCTGAAGGCGGGCTTCGAGCTGTCGCTGGTCAAGGACGTGCTGCGGGAGTGCCTGCACCTGTCGGTGGCCGCCGAGGGCCGGCTGCTGGCCTCGCCCGCCCACGGCCGGGAGAACCGGCTCTACCGGCTGCCGGTCGGCGTGGTCGGCGTGATCAGCCCGTTCAACTTCCCGCTGTTCCTGGCGCTCAAGGCCGTCGCCCCGGCGCTCGCGCTCGGCAACGGCGTCGTCCTCAAGCCGCACCAGGAGACCCCGGTGGTCGGCGGCGGGCTGATCGCGAAGCTCTTCGAGGACGCGGGGCTGCCGCCCGGCCTGCTGAACGTGGTGATCACCGACATCGCCGAGATCGGCGACGCCTTCCTCGAGCACCCGGTGCCCAAGGTGATCTCCTTCACCGGCTCCGACAAGGTCGGCCGGCACGTCGCCACCGTCGCCGCCGCGCACTTCAAGCGGACGGTCCTGGAGCTCGGCGGCAACAGCGCGCTGATCGTGCTGGACGACGCCGACGTGGACCACGCCGTGGACGCCGCGGTGTTCAGCCGCTTCGTCCACCAGGGGCAGGTCTGCATGGCCGCCAACCGGGTGCTGGTGGACCGCCGCGTGGAGGCGGAGTTCACCGAGAAGTTCGTCGCCAAGGTCGCCTCGCTGGTCGTCGGCGACCCGCGGGACCCGGCCACCCACATCGGCCCGCTGATCAACCCCGTCCAGGCCGACGCCCTCTCCGCCCAGGTCGACCAGGCGGTCGCGGCCGGCGCCACCGCGCTGCTGCGCGGCGGCACGGTCGGCAGCCTGATGGCGCCGACGGTGCTCACCGGCCTGGCCGAGGACGCGCCGATCCTGCGGAACGAACTCTTCGGCCCGGTCGTGCTGCTGGTGCCCTTCGACGGCGAGGACGAGGCCGTGCGGCTCGCCAACGCCACGCCCTTCGGGCTCAGCGGCGCGGTGCACACCGCGAACGTCGAGCGCGGCGTGCGGCTCGCCCAGCGGATCGAGACGGGCATGATCCACGTCAACGGCGGCACCATCGCCGACGAGCCGGGCGTGCCCTTCGGCGGTGAGAAGAACTCCGGCGTCGGCCGCCTCAACGGCGAGTCCACGGTGGACGCCTTCACCACCCTGAAGTGGATCTCCGTCCAGCACGAGCGCGCGGTCTTCCCCTTCTGACCCGGGGGTGCGCTGGCACGGGCCTCCCGGCGGTCGCCGCCGGGAGGCCCGTGGTGTCAAGCGGGGTAGCGGAGCAGGCCGTCGGTGGCGAGTTCGAAGCCGAAGGGGGCCGGGACCGGGACCGGGTCGCCGAACTTGCCGTTCCACTGCCGGTGGTAGCCGCTGCCGGACGGCTCGGAGTAGAGCGTCAGATCGCCCTCCCGCGGGTCGATCAGCAGGTACAGCGGGATGGCCATGAGCGGGTAGTCGCGGACCTTGCCGACCAGGTCGTTCTCCGGGTTCGACGGGGAGACGATCTCCACCGCGATGGCCGCCTGCTCGGCGGGGACCTGGTTGCCGCCCTCCTCCAGCGCCGAGAGGGGGATGTACGTCAGGTCGGGGTTGCGGAGCTTGCCGACGTTCGGGGACGTGAGGTCGGTGTTCTCGCTCGGCATCATCCCGGCGGGCTCGTGCGCCTCGAACTGCCTGCGGATGAGCAGCAGGTTGCGCTGGTGGATCACCGAGGGGCCGGCCATCATGATGATCTCGTCGCCGGAGATCTCGATCTTCCACCCGTTGGGAGGCGTCAGACTCTGCGCGTAAGCCAGCAGCCGGGCGTGGCGGTCTGGGATCTGGAACTCGCTCATGGCGCCATTCTTCCACCGGGAAGGCTGGAAGGCCGTCGCCGAGGGGCGACGGCCTTCCGGTGGGGAGCGGCGGTCAGAAGACGGGCTGGCCGGCGCGGACGAGGCGCCAGGAGTCGGTGAAGAAGTCGGCGGGGTCGATGGTGCCCTTGGCCTTCACCCAGGCGATCATGGCGTTGCGGATCTCGTCGGAGTTCGACCAGACCAGCTTGGCCTTGGCGACGTGCGGGAAGTTGCCGCCGCCGTTGGCGCGGTAGTTGTTGACGGCGAGGACGAACTCGGCCGCCGGGTCGATCGGCTTCCCCTGGAAGGACAGGTTGACGATCCGCGAGCCCTTCGGCTGGGCGATGTCGATGTCGTAGCTCAGGCCGTAGACCGAGTCGTAGTTGTAGTCCGGGGTGGCCTCGGCGCCGGTCAGGGCCTCCTTGTCGACCGGGGCGCCCGGGGCGAGCTGGTTGTAGTACTTCACCGAGTACTCGAGGTAGTCCTTGAGCTGGGCGCCCGTCAGGATGCGGGCCTCCAGGGTGTTCTCGTAGATGTAGAGGCCCGCGGCGTCGCGCAGCTTGACCTGGCCGGACGGGATCACCGCGGTGCGGTTGAACGGGGCGGCCTGGGCCAGCACCGGGAGCTTGGCGTACTGCCCGCCCGCCAGCGCGGCCTTGACGGTGTCGGCCTGGACCCTGCCGATCAGGTCGATGATCGGGGTGGCCTTGAACCGGGCGTCGGCGATCGACAGCTCGATCCTGCTGGTGCCGATGGTCTGGTTGACGTACGCGACGACCTTCTTGTGCTGCTCGGCGACCGCGTCGGTGATCTCCGGGTTCTCCGGCACGGTGTTGGAGTTCAGCAGCCGGGCGGAGACCGAGGTGACCGTCCAGACGCCGGCCGCGAACTCGGCCTCGAAGTCGAAGCAGGTCAGCCGCTGGCCGTAGCAGAGCGGCTCGGACAGCACGACGGTCTTCCCGGTCTTCTTGTTGACGACCAGGCGCTGCGGGACCTCCTTGTGGGCGTGGCCCACCAGCACCGCGTCGATGTCCGGGACGGTCTCCGCCAGCGCGACCGAGACGTTCTCGGCCCACGGCAGCTGGTCGCCCCAGGTGGTCGCCTCGTCGCAGCCGGAGTGCGCCGAGACCACGACGACGTCCGCGCCCGCCGCCTTGATCCGCGGCACCCAGGTGGCGGCGGTCTCCACGATGCCGGGGAAGACCATCTTGCCGCTGACGTTGGCCTTGTCCCAGATCGCGATGCCCGGGTTGGTGAGGCCGAGGATGCCGACCCGCAGCGGCCGGCCCTCGCCCAGCCGCAGCTCCTTGATCACGTACGGCTTGAAGGCCGGCTTCTCGGTCTTCGCGTGCAGCGCGTTGGCGCCCAGCAGCGGGAACTCCAGCTGGTCCTCGTAGGCCTTCAGGAGCGGGATGCCGTAGTTGAACTCGTGGTTGCCGAGCGCGGCGGCGTCGTACTCCATGAGGTTCATCGCGACGGCCATCGGGTGGTCCGGCACGGTGTTCGCCTCGGTGTCGATCGACTCGACCCGGGCGTAGTAGTAGGACAGCTGGGTGCCCTGGATGGTGTCACCGGAGTCGATCAGCAGGCAGCGGTTCCAGCCCTTCTCCTCGCGCACCTGGTTGGCCAGGGTGGAGATCTTGGCGAGGCCGACCGCGTTGTGGGCCTTGTCGCTGTACACCGCGTCGGTGAAGTAGTCCCAGTTGAGCACCCGGCCGTGCAGGTCGGTGGTGCCCATGACGGTGAAGGCCTGCTTGCGCGGCTTGCGCTGCGGGCCCTTGGCGGCCGCCGTGTCCGGCTGGGCGGCCGCGGCGGAGGGGGCGGCGGCCAGGACGGTGCCACCGGCCAGGGCGGCGCCGGCGGCGGTGGCGGCGGACCGGGTGACGAAGTCACGGCGGTTCAGGGGCATGGACGACTCTCCCGAGTGGGGCGACGGCGGATCGACCGTCAACTGGTGGTTCGTGAACAGAAGTGCGCGTGCACGCGTCGACGCGCGTAGAGGGACGCGCGTAGAAGTGTGCCGTGCGGGCCGGGGTGCTGAATAGCCCCCTGACCTGTCCGGGAGGTGAGATCTTGGCGACTCGTTCGTGACGGGAGCGGGGGAGAAGCCTGATGGTATGACGGTCGGCCTGGCCAGCTCGGTGGGCCCGGTCGGCCCGGTCGGCCCGGTCGGCCTGGCCGGCTCGGTGGGTCCGGTGCCGACGGCCGGTCAGGGCAGTTCGCCCACCAGCCGCTCGACCTCGCGGCCCAGCTCCACCGCCGGGTCCGGATCGTCCGGCCCCGCCCACGGCTGCCAGGTCCGCGCCCGCAGGTAGCCGGCCACCGCGACCGGCAGCCGGTGCCGGACGATCCGCTCCGCCACCGGGCCCGGGCCGGCCGCGCGCAGCGCCGCCAGCAGGCCGTCCACCCCCGCCGAGGGCGGCAGCGGCACGGTGTCCAGGTAGGCGGCCAGCGCCACCAGCTCCGGGTCGGGCGCGGGCTCCGGACGCGCGGGTTCCTCCCGGGCCTCCCGCGCCTCCACGGGCGGCCCGGCGGCCGCGCTCCCGCCGAGCGCCGTCGGCCGGCCCCGGTCGGACCCCCGGCCGGGCCCCGGGGCGGGCGTCAGCAGCGCGCCCACCCCGTAC